>JAFGJA010000293.1 GCA_016929355.1 Anaerolineae bacterium
CATTTCAGTACTCCCAATCGCTGCGTAGGACGCGCATCTGAACGGTGGTGATCGTGATGATGAACACGAATAACACCAGCGACATCGCCGCCGCCCAGCCCATCTTGTCATAGCGGAAGGCGTTCTCATAAATTTCCAGCACCATCACATCGGTTTTGCCGATGCGCCCCGGTCCGCCCTGCGTCATCACCTGGATAATGTCAAACACCTGGAAGGAGGAAATCATCGTGAAGACCGACGTAAAGAGGATCGTTGGCCGCAGCAACGGAATCGTTACATGCCAGAAGACCTGGAACGGATTCGCGCCGTCCACGCGCGCCGCATCTTTGAGTGAATCGGGGATGCCCTGGATCGCCGCGATAAAAATGACCAGATTGTAGCCGTAGTCTTGCCACAAATACGCGATGATCACCGCCAGCAGCGCGGCGGGAATGCCGAAATACTCAACGCTGGGGTCTTGCAACCATGCTACCGGGGTTTCGCCAACTGCCTTCAACCCTTTATTCAACAAACCATATTGTGCGTTGAAGATATACCCCCACATCACCGCCACGCCCACCGACGAGGTGACAACGGGCAAAAAGTAGAGGGCGCGGAACAGCGCTTTGAGTCGTTCGTGAACCGACTCGATTAAGATCGCTAACGGCAGGGTGATGGCGAAGTTGAGCGGCAAAACGACGGCGGCAAAGATCAAGGTATTGCTGATCGTATTGCGGAATGAGCGGGCATCGCGGGACGTGCCCTCGACCATTTCCTTAAAATAGTCCAGCCCGACAAATGGATTATCGCCACCGAGTCCCAGGATTGGGCCACCTTCACGGCGCGGGCTGTAATCAAAAAACGCCAGCAAAATCGCCCAGATGAGGGGAAATGCGCTCAACACCACGAGGTAAAAGACCAGAGGGCTGATCGCCCCGGCGACGATCCCACGCTGTTTGTAGATATTTTCAGCGCCGGGTTTCACCGCCACCCATAAGGGGATCAACAGAACTGCGCCGCCCAAAAAGCTGAGATAGGTCGCATAATCGGGCAGTATCTCGACGCCGATAGCCAGCAGCAGCCAGCCAAAAATTTGTCCGGAGACAAGCCCCACGATCAACCCGGTGAGCGCGCCGATCCAGGGACTACGGTTGTGCCGGTCAAAAATCAGTGGCGTGATCGCCGTGCCGAGCATAGCCCAGATCATGCCCCAATATAAACGGTGAGCCAGCAAATCGATATTTTCCAAAACATCATCCCCTATCAAAAGTGGGCCGGGGCAGGTTGGCCTACCCCAGCCAAACCAACAATCTCACATGTTACTCAAATGATGCGTTGGCATCCTCATTGATATACGCGGCTGCATCTTCGACGGAGAGCAGTCCTTGCAGCATATCGAGAATATTCGGGTAAATGATGTCATAGAATAACAGATCACGATCCGGCATGGGGCCAATGTACTCCCCATATGGCAGCAAGGGCAGCACGGCTTTTAAAGCCGGGGTTGCGGCGAGAAGCTGCGTGTTGTAATCGGCATCTTCGACCAAGGCGCGCAAAGCCGGGATCGTGCCGGTAGTCGTATTGAACAGCAGCGCGTTTTCCGGTTGGCTGGTCGCAAACTGGACAAAATCCCACGCGACATCGGCAGCCGGGCTATTTTCCGACACAACCAGCCCCCAACCGGAGTCCGCTGCAAAGCGCGGTTCATTACCGATGCTCGGCAGCGCTACATAGTCAAATTCGCCAAATTCGGGAAAGGAATCCAGCCCATACGCGACGGCCCAGGGGCCAATCAACGCCAGCGCAACTTGATCGGTGAAGAACGCATCACCACTCCAATTGGCAGAGTCATTGAACAGCACCGGATCGACGACGCCCGCATCTACCAAATCTTTCATTTGTTGTAAGGTGGCGATGGCTTCTTCGCTGTCGAACACAAAGCCCATCTGATCTTCGTTCCAAAAGTTCCCGCCGCGCTGCAAAATGCCGGACAGAAACGAGAAGGCAATCGCATCGGCATTGGTAAAGTGATACCCGGCGACGGTCATTTGCCCGTCCGTGATCTGGACCAGTGCTTGCGCGTCACTGACCAGCGCGTCCCAATCTTCCCATGCGGGGGGGAATGCCAGGCCAGCCGCTTCGAACATCGCTTTGTTGGCCAGCACTGCGCCATATTCCAGGTTGAACTCAAACGGCAGGCCCAACACCTGATCGTCACACACATACCCGTTCATAGTCGCATCGAAGAACAGCGAGCGATCAATTTCTACCGGAGCTGGTACGAGGCGATCCGCGTAGCTGCATGTCCAGGAACCGAACAACTCGATGATGTCGGCTTCATCCCCGGCGGGCATAGAAGTCTGCAAGGTCTGGAGATACAGTTCGTATTCAAAGGTTTCCATCTCAATCGAGACAGTGGGATGTTCGGCGGTATACGCATCAATCAAGGCTTGCATCGAGTCATTAAAGGGGCCTTCCTGATGCGCCCACAACCGCAGTTTAACTTCATCCTGCGCCGCAGCCGGGGCAGTTACACCAATAGCCCCGATTAACAACGCTACGAGTGTCGCCAGAATAGTCATACGTTTAAACATGTTGGTTTCTCCTAAATGTTGAATTGCTTGTTGAATGGTTGCGTAAAGACAAACTTGGTCGTAAGTCACCTCCTCTAGAACTTCACCACAGCATCCAGGTTATTGGGGAAATCAGGATCAAGTGATTTGTGCAACGAACGCTCAAAGGCTAAAAGCTGACCAACGGGTAAATACAACACATTGCGCAAGGCTTCCGCGACACCGGAGTTAAACGTTACATCGCCCCCAGTTTCCGCCATGACCATCAATTGCGCACCACGTTCGCGCATTTCATCGAGGACGGCTTGTTCCAGGTCGCGGTTTTGGTCGGAAAGCAGTCCCACAATCAAGGTGGAGGGCGTGACCATCGACATCGGACCATGCCGGAATTCCAGGAAATGGAAGGGTTCGCTAAAGCACAGGGCCATTTCCTTCATTTTGAGGTTGAGTTCGCTCGCCAGCCCGTAACGCGGCCCTGATCCGAGAAAATAGAACCGGTCCAGGCGGTTATCCCGGCCATGCTGCGCGGCCAGCGCTCCATAAGTAGCCATTAAGCGGCGCGCGGTTTGCGCGACAGTTTGCATGGTTTCAAATACATTGTCCTGCTCGCCCCACAAACCGGCCAGCACCGTGACCGCCAGATAGAGCGCGGAATAGGCGCGCGTTTGGGCGATGCTTTCTTCCTGCGCTTCAGGAAAAACGAGGTTCAGCGTACCCATTTGCGCGAGCGGCATATCGGGATAACAACTTAATGTCAGGAAATCGCCCGCGCCAGTGGCTTTGAACGCTTCGCCCGCGCGCAGGGTTTCGGTGGTTTCGCCCGAACGACTGAGCGCAATTAATAAGGTGCGCTTGCCGGGTTGGTAAACTACGTTCGGGTAAAGCCATGCTTCTGAGGCGGGAACGCCCCGCGCGGGAATATGCGTCAACTGCTGCGTGAGCGCGGCTGCCGCGAGCGCCATGAAATACGTTGAGCCGCAGCCGGTGTAGATAATGGTGTCGTACTGTCCGTCACGGTAGAATGCGCGCAACGGGTCCGCTTGTTGTTGTAACGTTGCTGTGGTTGCCAACCAGACATCCGGTTGGCTCACGATTTCTTTGTATGTATTTTCGCCTGCCATAGAGTTAGTCCTTACCTGTCAGTCCTCACCTAAAATGACCTGTCGAGCATTGCCCTTGACCGGGAACGTCGCTCAAGCCATAGTTGAAGTATTCGTCATCTGTTTCTAAAAAGCGGTACACCAGCCGGTATGAAAATTAGTCCTAAAGGGTTTGCATAATAAGCATAAGAACGAGCGCATTCAATCAAATTCAATCACATAAAAAGGACTATGTCAAGCATTTGTGCACAGGTTTGGTCTTTAAAGATATAAAAACGAGCGCATTCATGCATATTTGCTTGACAAACAATCACAAAGCACCTATGATGAAAGCGCACATGATGCGTTATTTGAGTTGTTAAAGATGAGGATACTATGCCCAAAGTTACCTTTGTGGGAGCCGGTAGCGCTGTTTTTACCTACGAGATCATCACGGATATTCTGTCCACGCCTGCGCTTGAGGCAGGCACGTTCGCGCTGGTGGATATTGACGCCGAACGCTTGGAATTAGTGCATCAGGTCGCCGAGTTAGCTATCGCGCGCTCCGGTAAACATTGGCGCGTTGAAGCCTCAACCGAACGCCGCGATGTTTTAGCGGGGACGGATTATCTGCTCAATACCATTGAAGTGGCCGGGTTAGCGAACGTGCGGCATGACTTCGATATTCCGATGAAATACGGGGTGAATCAGTGTATCGGGGATACGATTGGCCCCGGTGGAATCTTCAAAGCGCTGCGCACGTTACCGGCATGGTTGGCTATTCTGGCGGATGCTGAAGAACTCGCGCCGGATGCGTTGGTCATGAATTACACTAATCCGATGTCCCTGACCTGTCTGACCGGATTGCGCACCTCGTCGCTGCCGATTGTGGGTCTGTGCCACTCGATCCAGCATACCGCCGAACAGATCGCCGGGTATCTGGGCGTGGCCTTTGATGAGTTACATTTCCGGGCAGCAGGCATTAACCACCTGGCGTGGTTGGTGGACATTACACATAATGGGCGGGATATGTATCCCGTGCTGCGCGAAAAAGCCAAAGATGCGGCCATTTATGAGCAGGACCCGATCCGGTTTGAAACCATGCTGCACCTGGGCGCATTCCCGACGGAGGGCAGCGGCCATTCATCCGAATATACGCCTTACTTCCGCAAACGCCCCGATCTGGTTGAAAAATATGCGCGCGAGGGGTATCTGGGCGAAACCGGTTTTTACGCTAATAACTGGCCCCAGTGGCGCGCGGAAGCCGACGACGACATGCGCCGCATTATCGCCGGGGAAGACGAGATCGAGCTGGCGCGCGGGCCGGAGTTCGCCTCGTATATCATGGAAGCGATGGAGACTGATCAGCCCGCCGTGATCTATGGCAATGTGCTTAATACCGGGTTGATCACGAATCTGCCGCAAGATGGTGTGGTCGAAGTGGCCTGTCTGGTGAACAAGATGGGCGTCCAACCGACCCATTTCGGTGCGCTGCCGACGCAATTGGCGGCATTGGATGCTACTCACATGGCGGTACATGATCTGGTCGCTACCGCCGTGCTGGAGCGCAATGTTGAAGCAGCGCGTTACGCTTTGATGCTGGACCCGCTCACCGCCGCCGTGTGTTCTCCGGCTGAGATTAGCATGATGTTTGATGAGATGGTCGAAGCGCAAACCCCCTTCTTGCCGGAATGGGTCTTACGCTAATGGAGAAAATATGTAGATTTGGCATGATCTCACGTAGGGGCGAACGCGAACCTGCGGTTCGTCATGTGTTCGCCCTGGGCCGACAC
>JAFGJA010000294.1 GCA_016929355.1 Anaerolineae bacterium
CCGCCGGAAAGCTGCGCCGGATATTTGCGCGCCTGTTCGGGAATCCCAACACGTTCCAGTAATTGTAACGCAATTTCATCGGCATTGCGCCGCGCCTGCCGCCGCACAAAACGCGGGGCCAGCGTGATATTCTCCATCACGGTCAGGTGCGGGAACAGGTTAAACTGCTGGAACACCATCCCGATCTCGCTGCGGATCGCGGCAATGTTGCGCACATCATGGCTGAGTTCGATCCCGTCCACAATAATCGTGCCTTCCTGGTGTTCTTCCAGGCGGTTGATGCAGCGAATAAACGTCGATTTGCCCGATCCCGATGGGCCGATGATAACCAGCACTTCCTGCGGGGCCACTTCGAGATTCACATCTTTAAGCACATGAAAATTGCCGAACCACTTATTCACATCTTCGCAGTAGATGATCGGTTCGTCTGAATTTTTCCGTTTTCCGTTGTCTTCGGCCATATACTGTCTATCCTTATTGATTCACCGCAGAGACGCAGAGAACGCAGAGTTTTTTATTTTGAGAGAAACATTTAGTGTTTTGTAGGGGAAAATACGGCCAGTTTCTCTTTCGCGCAAACGAGATTCTGGAGTTCATCCCTGGGCATATCCTCGTGTTCCTCGTAGATTATTTCTTCGCCATGTTCCAAATCATCATAAACAACGTTGAGATCGCGCATACCCCGAAAAATCCGATTATGTTTGGGGGCAAAATCACCTGATCGTGCTATTTCCTGTCCGACCTGTGGCGCGATGTCGCAGGCTGCATCGGGCGAATCGGCGTGAACTAATGCTGACACCTTACAAAACTTTTTGCGCTGCAACCGATTCGCGCGTAATTCGAATAACAAGCACGCCAGATACCATTCTTTCGTGTCAGAAACCGAGTCAGTCATGAGATTACTTCAAAATAGTTCCTCTACCTAATCCCCTACCTGACTCCCCCTTTCCATGCATGGAGAGGGGGCCGGGGGGTGAGGTTTACTGGCGGCGGATGCTGCCCGACCCGGAGGTTTCCAGGCGGCGGCTCACATCCGACATCGCAAAGCTGATCACGAAGTACACAATCGCAATGAAAATGTACGCTTCACGCTGGTACGGGCGGTAAAGCGTCTGCCCGCTCACAATCGTATCCACGATCCCGACCAGTTCGAACAGGCCGACCAGCGCCACCAGCGACGTATCTTTAAACAGGCTGATGAACTGACCCACAATCGCCGGGATCACAGCCCGCAGCGCTTGCGGCAGCACGATAAACGTCATCGTCAGGAGCGGGTTAAGGCCCAACGCGCGCGCCGCTTCCAACTGCCCATGCGGGATAATCTGCAAACCGCCGCGCACATTTTCCGCGAGATAGGCCGCGCTAAACAGCGTTAACCCGATCATCATACGGATCGTCAGGTCAATATCCGACAGCGCCGACCAGAAGAACGGCACGATCAATTTTGCCATGAACAGGATCGTGATCAACGGCACGCCGCGAATCGTTTCGATCAACACCGTACACGTCCACTTGATGACGGGCAGATCGCTGCGGCGGCCTAACGCCAGCGCCACACCGAGCGGGAATGAGGCCGTAATGCCCACAAACGTGAGCAAAATCGTCAGCAGCACACCGCCCCACACATTCGTGGAAACAAGCGGCAGCACGCGCGAACCTTCAAAACCGAGCAGCACGACAATGGAGATCGGGAACGCCAGCGCCCAACCGATGATCACCGCGCGCCGCACAGCTTTTTCGCGTTTGCCCAACAAGCCGATCAGCCAGCCGTTGAAAAACAGCGCCGATCCGACAATGAAACCCAGCGCGATCCGGTTAAACAAGGGTGAGACTTGCAAACTCACAAATTCGCCAAAACTGCGCGAGCCAACAAAGTTGAAATAACGATCCCCGGCGACGATCTGGCGCTCACGTTCCGGCGGCGCACCAAATTCTTCCTCACGCGCTTCCACGTCGGCTTCTTGCATGGAAAGCAGTTCCACGCCATCGATCTTGAGCCACGCATAGCCCGCATCGTTGGCCGCTTCCTCGCTGTAGATCACTTCGAGGACGTACCAATCATCAGCCGGCAGCGTGAGGGATAATTCACCTTCATTCGCATCCGGCGTGAGGATCAACTCGGCAGGGATGTTGGTGACAACTTCGTTCCCTTCCTCACCCGTTGTCGTAACCGTCCGTGCCAGCACTTTACCGTTGTCACCCGTCAAACGCAGCGTAATGCCAAGCGTGTACTCCGCCAGATCGAGATTACCATCGCGCACCTGCCGCGCCTGGGTGGACCACTCCACACGCGAATCCGTTTCCACGTAACCGAGTTGGTTCGCTGCGGCATCGGCGGGATCGGTCAGCGCATCGATGGCAAATGTGACCTCTTGATCGGCCAACCCCAAAAATACAAAATCTGCCGGGTCTTGGCCCGGTTCCATCAGGATATAGGCAGTTGGTTCGGGAATCTGCGCGCCGATGATCGGGATGATCAGAATAATCGCCAAGATGACCAATACGGCTATAAAGACGCGGCGCGCCACCCGGCCCCAGATACCCAGGCCCAACCCGGTCAGCAGGATCAACAGACCGGTCACAAATTCCATGCGCCAGACTTCGTTTTTGTCATACGATCCGACGGAGAGCAGGCGCAGGTTATTGAACACCACCGCCCACTGTGCATCGCGGATCGCCCAACTGAGAA
>JAFGJA010000295.1 GCA_016929355.1 Anaerolineae bacterium
GACTTCCGCGCCGATGCGAAAGCCGCGCTCGCCAATCCGCATTTGCAAAGCGCCTTAGCTGGGGCAACCAACAATTTCCGCACCGGACGCCTCACGCGATTGGCCGAACTGCCCGATCCTGATGCGCTGCGCGACCAACTCAAAACGATTCGTTCATCGACGCTGGCGAATCTGGCGGCATATCTCGAACAGTTCGAGCGCAATGCCCAAGCCGCCGGGTCTATCGTGCATTGGGCGCGCGACGGCGCAGAAGCGCAGCAGATCGTGATCGAGATCGCCCGGCAGCACGGCGCTGCGATGGCGGTTAAGGCTAAGTCGATGGCAACCGAGGAAATTCACCTCGGCCCGGCGCTGGAAAAAGCCGGGATCGCGCCCATCGAAACCGATCTGGGCGAATATATCGTGCAGATCGCGGGCGAACCCCCGTCACATCTGGTCGGTCCCGCGCTGCACAAAACGCGCCAACAGATCGCAGAATTGTTCAGCGCACAGGTCGGGCGTGAGCTTGATCCCGATGATATTTCGACGCTGGTCGGCGAAGCGCGGACATTGTTACGCGATAAATTTTTAGAGGCGGGCGTTGGCATTAGCGGCGCAAATATTGGCGTGGCGGAAACCGGATCGCTGGTGTTGGTCACGAACGAGGGCAACGGGCGTATGGTCACGAGCCTGCCCCCGGTGCATATCGCGGTGGTGGGCATTGAGAAAATTTGCCCGACCTGGGGTGACGCGGCGGTGTGGCTCTCACTGCTGGCGCGCAGCGCTACCGGGCAGCAGCTATCCGTCTACACGAACGCCATCACCGGCCCCGCCCGCGCCGATGATCCCGATGGACCGCAGGAAGTGCATATCATCCTGCTGGATAACGGGCGCAGCAAGCTAATCGGCACACAGTATGAGGAAGTGTTGCAATGCATCCGGTGCGGATCGTGTCTCAATGCCTGCCCGGTGTATCAGAACGTGGGCGGCCATACCTACAACCATCCCTATAGCGGCCCAATTGGAGCGGTGTTGGTCCCCCTGCTCAACAGTCTAGAGGATTACGAAGCGCTGCCACACGCGAGTTCGTTGTGTAACGCCTGTTTGGAAGTCTGCCCCTCACGGATCGATCTGCCGCGTATGCTGCTCGAACTGCGCGCGGAAGAAGCCAAAACGGACGTGATCCCGCTCCCGGAACAAGTGATCGAAAAATCCATCGCGTGGCTGTTGGGACACCGCCGCCTGTGGAATTTCGCGCTAGATATGGGGCGCATCTTCCAGACGCCATTGGTGGATCACAACCATTTGCGCGTGCCGGAAGCGATCAACCCGGCAGGCGAGCGCCAATTGCCCTGTTTGGCCCCGCGCGCGTTCCATGATCTATGGGACGATCTGCGCGAAGATGATGACGAAGCCGCGCCGCAAGATGACGATCTGGTCATTGCGTTCACACCAGAGCAGATCATGAAACTGATCGGGCTGGTGGTGATGTTCCTGGTCTTTCGCAAACTATTCAGCCAAAAGGGGAAATGATCATGACAACGGCACGCGATGACATTCTGACCAAATTACGCGCGCGGGTACGCGGCCCGCAAGAGCGCCCGCCCGTGTGGGAGTCGAATCGCCCCTTTGATGATCTGGCGGCGCAGTTTGTGCAGGAACTCAACACGATCAAGGGCGAAGCGTTCCACGTCGAATCGTTGGGTGCAGCGCTCGAAAAATTGGGCGCGCTGCTGGCTGAATTGGACGCCAAGCAGATCGCAGCGAATGACGAAACACCGCTCAACGATCTTGATCTGGCGGGGCGTTGGCCGGATCGGGTATGGTTTATTACAGACAAAACAGAGGGTGACCTGCGCGCGTTTTGCGCGGCAGCCGATGTGGGTATAACCGGCGTGGATGCGGCCTTGGCGGAAACCGGATCGCTGGTTGTAACGAGCGGCCCCGGCAAAAGCCGCATGGTATCGTTGCTGCCCCCTGTGCATATTGCGCTCGTGCCCGTTTCGCGCCTGACCAATGACATTTTCACGTATATGGCGGCGCAAGGCCATCAAACACCGGACACCATGCCCGCCAACCGCGTGATCATCACCGGGCCGAGCAAAAGCGGCGACATCGAGCAGATTCTCGCGTTGGGGATGCACGGTCCCAAGCGGTGCATTGCGATTCTGTACGACGATTGATTTACCTCACCCCCTGGCCCCCTCTCCACGCGCGGAGAGGGGGAATTGAGGCAAGTTACAACCCCCTATCCCAACACACGATCTAATAGGCGTTTCCCCAACCGGAAAAACGGCAGCGCGAATTTCGGCACATGGCGCGTCCAATTACGCGGAGGGAGGCGTTCCAACCCTACCCCCGAAATCCGCTCGACCAGATAATGATCGTAAAACGTGCCCGGATCGAAGTGGATGCGCGCCGTGCGTGAGGTAATACAGACTTCCTCGAATAACTGATCATCATCCACACCACCGAAGCGATCATACATGTGATGCCAGCCGAACAGCGTCCGCTCTAACCAACTCGATCCCTTTTGGCGGGCGCGGATTTTGCGCACCGTCTGCACGCGGGATCGGAATGGGTAGTGGCGCAGCAAGAACTTGTACGGATACACGCGCTGCCCCGCAAACACGACATGATGCCCGCCCGATCCCCAGAGCGAAGGCAGCGATTCACCGAAATTCTGCCACGCATTGACCCGCACGAAATAGCCGGGATACTTGCCGAATTCAAAATACGGGATTTTGCCGGTGGGATTGTCGCCGGGTTGGAAATCGTCGCCAGAGGGGAAAAAATCGATCATGGTATGGTTGACAGAATTATACCCGCAGCGATCCAGAAAATAGATCGCGTCACGCAGCGTGACACCGGGCCAGGGCGCTTCGCGGATTTCGTCAGCGTCGTGATGCATAACCCAATCCGCATCGAGTGCGCGCGCGACCTCATCTTCGCGGATCAATATCTGGCGCAGATCGAAGGTGTGATTTGCCGGTTTTTCTGCGGGAAAACGCTCCAGGCCAATCACGCCAATTGCCGCGCCCTGATCGAGTCGCTCGCGCACCTGCCCGTAAGTGCCATCCGTGGACCAGTTATCAATGATGTAGACGCCCACACCCTGACTATTCAAGTGATCGATGACGGGCAGGAGCACGTCGCTCTCGTTGTAGACCGTGATGATCGCCGCCACGCGAAAATCCGGCGGCGCGGGTTCGATGAGCGGCAAGTGATTATTCGCCAACACCGCCAGCAGCATATTTTTCGCACAGGAGGTATCCGCCGTATGGCCGAGATGTTCGATCCGCAGATCGTGATCACGCAGCAGCGACTCGAATTCATCCCGATTCCAGCCCTGAGCGGAATCTGAGTTTTGAACACGATCCCGATCCGGCGTCGTGAGCAGCACACACTGCGCCGTATCCAGCCATGTTTTGATTTGCGCTAACAGCATTTCCGGCTGCTGCGCGATCACTGCATCGCAAACGATCACGGCATTGTGTAACACATCCGGCGAGATGGGCAAAGGCTGGCATTCAGCAAGGGACCAGTCGGGTAACTCGTCAGAGTCAGGCATGTCATAAGCGGCATATACGAGCGATTCCGCCGCATCAACACTGACGCGAATCATACGCGGACATTCAAAACCCAATGCGAGATAGTGCGCGAAGGGCAAACTATGCGGCGAGGTAATCATTTCAGTCATCAGCACACCAATGCGTGAGATCACGATCCAGCAGCGCGCTTAACTGCTCGATCTCCGGGCGAAAGTCGGCTTGCAGTTGGCGGCGCAAATCCGGATCCATCGGCGGGCGGGATTCCTGGCGTGCATTGAGCCGTTGCAACCACTGATTAACGCGGCGGCGCTGCATCTCCGGCACGAGCGCCCGGCCCAACGCCACCGGGCCGCGATACCACCACTGCGGCGGCGCGTGCAAAAAACGGCGCAGCGCGGGGAATCGCAGCGTTTTACTCACATTCACGCGATCCAGCGTCACAGCAACATCGGGATCGAGATCGAGGAATTCGAGCGTGCGCCGGTATACGCCGGGCGTATCCGTTTTGAGATCGTCAAAAATAGTCACCTGCACCACATCCCGCCCGAACACATCAAAATAACGCTGTACCTGCGCCGTGAATTTTGCCAGATCGCGGTAATACAAGGACTCCGGCATGTTGAATAAGCGGGGCGGAATCATGTGGCCTTGCTTGCGTTCGGCTTCAGCTTCAAGCGCCGCCTGAAAGGTGGGGAGCGGTTCTTCCGCCTGAAAACGCAGTTCGTAATACCACGCATAGAGCATTTCCACCGGGGAACGCAGCAGGGCGATAATTTTCGCGTCAGGATCAAAATCGTGGATTTCCTGCGCGGCTCGTTGGGAAAACAGGTAAAAAATGGACGCCTCTCCGATCCGTTGCGCCTCACCCGCACCATCGAATAGTGCCAGATACCCCGCCAATCCCCCCGCGCGTTTGAAACGTCCCCCCACAAAATCCGAGCCGAAATAATGCGGCTCTTTGATCGGGCACATGAACACGTCCGGGTGCGCGTTCAGATAGGCATACATGGCCGTCGTGCCGCATTTCGGCGCGCCGACGATGAAAAAATTCGGTCTGGGCATCGGTTACGCCCTCCTCTGCCAGATTTTCCAGGCGCGCACATCGCCCAACGCGGTAGGGTTGATGTGCAGCGTGCGCAGCACCATCCACAACATAGCGAGATTGCCCGCGCCCATGCCCACCGCCCCGGCAATCGCGGCCCCTTCAACACCCCACACCGGCACTAAAAGCAGATTGAGGATGATGTGCGATCCCGCCGTGAGGATCAAGCCGTACATCGCCTGCCGTTCATGTTGGGTCATCATCAACAGCAAGACCACCGATCCCGTGGCTACGTTAACCACCTGCCCGATACTGAGCAGCACAAGCGCCGTATAAGCCGCTTTGTATTCCGCACCAAAGATTGACAGATACAGCTTGCCACCGACGATGAACGCCAGCGCAATCGGCAGTGAGCCAAGCAAAACCAATCGCGCGCTCTGCGTCAGCAAACGCTGCAACTGATCGCGCTTGCCATCCGCATGTAGATTCACGATCTGCGGGGCCAATGCTACATTGACCGACAGCAGCAGCAAGCTGATAAACTGCACGCCGCGCTGCGAAACCGAGTAAAATGCTACCGCTTCGGCGCTGTCGAGCGCACCGAGCATCAGCGCGTCAATTTGCTGGTCGAGCGTAACCAAACCCCGGCTGATAGCAAACGGGACCGCGCTGGCGATCCAGAGACGCGCCTCGATCACCGGTTCGATCTGTCGAATCTTGGCGGGAATGACGCGCTGCAACAGCATATAACTCACAATGAGCGTGAGCACCGCCGTGATCGAGCGCAGAATCATCGCCCACTGCGCCGACTCGAATTTCCCGGCCAGCACATACACCCCGCCGATGGTGAACAGGAACAAAATTGGGTGCAGAACTTGTTCAGGAAACTGGCTGACGAGGATATGCTGCAAGCCCTGCATGGTGTTTTGCTGCTGAATGATCAGCGTCCAGACCGGGAGCAGCAGCATCGTGATCACGAGCGTATACAATGCCGTTTTCGCTAACTCGGCATGTTCGGCTTTGAGCAGCGCGGGGCGTCCGGTGAGATCATACGTCAGCCACGCCACCGCCAGCGCGATCACCGTCACGATCACCGAAAATATCCCGGTCAGGCGAGGGGCGAATTGCAGCAAACCGCGCAATGCCGCCCAATCCTGATTTTTGCGGTAGGCGGCGACATTCCGCACCAACAGGCGATCCATACCGAACAGCGTCGGCGTAATGAGCAGCAGCAGCCACGCCAGCGCGAAATTATATACCCCGAACTGATCCGGCCCTA
>JAFGJA010000296.1 GCA_016929355.1 Anaerolineae bacterium
CATTGAGGCCATGCACCGGGAATGCACCAACCGGGTCGTCAATCTTGAGGATTTCCATCAGGCCGACACCGTAATACACAATCACACCGGAGAGCGCGCCAATCAACAGCGCCGATTCGGGGGTGACGAACGCACACGGGGCGGTAATGGCGACCAGCCCTGCCAATGAGCCGTTAAAAGCCATACTCACATCCCACATCTTGGTGTGGAAATAGCTCAGGAAAATGGCGACGATTGCGCCGGTGGTGGCGGCAAAGTCGGTGTTGAGCACGATCAAGGCAATGTCATTGGCATTTGCTGCGCTGAGGGTCGAACCGGGGTTGAAACCGAACCAGCCGAGCCACAGAATGAACGTACCAATGGCAGCGAGGGGGATGTTATGGCCGCGAATTGCGCCCCCGCCGAATTCCTTATCAATCCGTTTGCCGAGCATAAGTGTCCCGGCCAGCCCAATCAGCGCCCCGACGAGGTGAACGACGGTTGATCCTGCGAAATCCATGAAACCGCGCTCAGCCAACCAGCCATCGCCGCTCCAAATCCAGTGACCGACAACGGGATAGATGAACAGACCGACCAGGAAACTGTAGATGAGGTCTGCGCGGAAATCGGTCCGTTCCGCCATCAGCCCGGAGGCGATGGTCGAGGCGGCGGCGGAAAATGCGAATTGGAAGAAGAAGAAGGCATACAGGGGCAGGCCCGCATACGTTTCGGGGATGTCCTGCAAGAAGAACCACTCGGTCCCGAACAAGCCGTTACCGGCCCCAAACATGATCCCGAAACCAGCCGCCCAGAACCCCATCGTGGTCATGGTCGTGTCCAGGAAGTTTTCGGCCATAATGTTGACGACGTTCTTCGAGCGTACAAACCCGGCTTCGAGAAAACCAAAGCCCGCCTGCATGAAAAAGACCAGGAACCCGGCGATGAGCACCCACACCGTATCGAGTGACGTGGCGACATTGGCAATCGCGGCGGCTGTTTCCTCGGCGGAGGTGGTATCTTCCTGCGCGTTGACGACGCCCGTGATGAGCATCAGCAAACCTGTCACCAACATGGTGAGTGAAAAGAGTCGCCAGAACTTTGCTTTTTTCCGAATAGACTTACCTGCTGTTTTCCGCATGATTGCTCTCCTTGAAAGGTTCTCCGTGGCTGGTAAAATTGCCTAAAACGTCGGACGATAAAAATGGCTAGCAAGTGCAGGCTGAGGCACTCTGGCAATGAAACACACGCTTTGGTGCGGTTATATTGGATAGTGTGCCCTATAATAGCGGGCGATCCTGAAGCGTCTTCGGATCATTTGGCTCATATTCACTAAATTTTTTTGTGCAGTTTTTGGTTATGTTGTGCATTGTATACAACAAAACGGCGATTTAAGCGGGCGAATGGACCGTAAGGAGGGCAGTATTGAGTATCTGTTGTGTATCTATAGAGGCAAAATAGGGGGGATTAAAGTACCATTGAACCGCTTTGGCGAATCGGCTATGATGTAATTGTCTGGAGAATGACAGGGGAGCATACACGCCCAAGCTGGCGCAACAGAACGGAAAGTGTTAGCTGATTCATGGGCAGGATACGGTTCCTGGCGGGGACTGATCAAGCCGTACAGATGACGAGTTTGACCAGTCGTTAAAAGCGACGAATCGTTTCCTGTTATCTCCTTTAAGTATCAACGTGTGTTCCTCTACACGGGGATGCACGGGCTGCTAAAGTGTAATCGATGCCAAGCATCGAGATGCGGACTGAGCGGTTTGGGAGACTTTCTGTATGCAGTCTCCAATGACGGGTGGCTTTCCTTTCGCCCTGTTCCTCCAGTTTTGTCTTATCAAGTGGCTGCACCTCATTTATCGCGGCCAAGCCATAAACTACGTAGGGAGCGGCCAATTGGCAGGCTCCCTACACTTTTTTATGGGTGCTATCCCGTCTGACGTTCGTAGGGGCGAGGCGTCGCCTCGTCCAGGGCGACCCACCGGGTCGCCCCTACAATACCTCTGATAGTTATTTAAGCCACAT
This sequence comes from Anaerolineae bacterium, assembly GCA_016929355.1. Taxonomy (GTDB): domain Bacteria; phylum Chloroflexota; class Anaerolineae; order Aggregatilineales; family Aggregatilineaceae; genus JAFGJA01. The sequence goes on from JAFGJA010000296.1 coordinate 2,008, forward strand.
CAAACTTGCTCTGGATGCTGGTACAAAGCCGCTTGGTATCATCAAGCGTTTAACGCCACGCGCACAATCACCAACTGCGGCAGCAGCACACGCGCATCCGCCTCACTGAGCGCTCCATCCGGCCCCAACGTGATCCCATACGCCTTCGCATCTTGCGAATTTTGCCGCAAAAACGCGATCAATGTGGATAGTTCCGCCTCATCATCGATATGGGCGGTGGCGCGTCCCGTGTAGGTTTTCCCCGCAAGGCGCAGCGTCACATCCGGGCGCGTTGCGAAATTCTTCCACCATGCGCGGAATCGTTTCGTCAGCATGATCACGGTGTTGCCCTCGCGCGCATACGTGACGGGCGTGGTATAGGTTTTGCCGCTTTTGCTCCCCGTGAACGTGATCAGCGCGATCTTTTTACCGACAACGGCTTGCAAGCCCGGCGTTTTGAGCATGAATTTCATGCTGGCGTTCATCCATTTGGGCGGGGTCCAGTTCGGGACAGTGATTTGCATTTCAGACATAGGGGGGCATCTCCTCAATATGATGTGCGTGCATGATCTAAGCGCGATTTGTGCGCGTATCGGAATTGTCTTGTTCGGCCAATAAATCCGCAAGCGGAATCGCTTCACCATCGTCGCGCAACTCGTCGGCCAGGCGTGTTTTGAGTTCGTCGCGTTCGTCCGGCGTCATCAGCGATAGCATCAACGCGAGGCGCGCATCCTCACCGTTGGCGGCGTCGCGTTTGGCTTTTGCCGGTTGGGTGGTTTCTGGTGTGATGATGCCGATTTGCTCCAGACCAAACACGATCCACAGCGCCATCGAGCCGAGAAATCCCAGAATCACAACGGCGATGAGTAATTCCTCAATGCCGGTAGCTGCGACCAGTCCCACGATAACCCATAGCGCCAGGGTCGAGATACACAACATGATCAGTTTGCGGATGATGTCGGGCATGATGTTCGCTCCGTGTTCGAATAGGCGAGTCTATATAGTATATTCTACGCGCAGCCGGGCGGGGGAGTTGTGAATATTGGGATGAGAATAGTGTATGTTTAGGGGCATAGCAAAATCTAGCAAAACCCAAAAGTGTATATTTTGGTGGACATTTCGATCCGGGGCATGTATAATCACCTTTGTCATCCTATTAGCGAAGGAGTATCGCCTATCCGCATCAATAAGGGAGTCCCAGCGCAAGGCCCCGCACAGTAGGGGCGAACCAATGTGTTCGCCCGGTTGAACGAAGTTCGACATGCGGGGATACGAGGCGGCGAGCCATTCGACTGATCTGCGGGTACTCGCCAGGGCGTTACCACCGTCCTAGTCCATCTCCCTTCTGAACAAGCCGCGTGCCAAAACCCTCCGGTAACGGAGCCGACAATACAGGCGGCGAGTGGTCCCAAGCAAACACAACTAACCGAATATCATCACGGCGAGCGATTCGCGCGTTGCGTCTTGTATGTTGGATGCCATACATCCCTCCACGGCGCGATTCGTGCGTATGCCCCTCTCCCTCCCTTATGTATGGGGGAGGTCAGGCGGGGGTTCGCCGTACTATTTTCCTGGGAGTTCACCATGCCACCGCTAGCGGCGACACATCAAAGAGATGAAAATAGGGTTTTAACCTCGTTTTTCTCTGTGATCTCGGTGTCTCTGTGGTGAATATGATTTTCAGAGGAGAGAAAATATCATGTGTGGAATCGTTGGTTACATCGGCCCCAAAGACGCAACCCCGATCATCCTGACCGGCTTGCAGCGCCTCGAATATCGCGGCTATGACTCGGCGGGCCTCGCCGTGATGCAGAAGGGCGATATTGCCCTGCGCCGCGACGTGGGCAAACTCAGCAATTTGATGGAACTCGTCCGCTCCGAACCGCTCAACGGGCGCATCGGGATCGGGCATACGCGCTGGGCGACACACGGCGTCCCCAGTTCGCGTAACGCGCACCCGCACATCAGCCAATCCGGGCGGACGGTGGTTGTGCATAACGGGATCGTGGAAAATTACCGCGAACTGCGCGCGGAATTGGTCGCGGAAGGGGTGCAATTCGCCTCGGATACGGATACCGAAACGATTGTACACTTGGTGCAGCGCGCAATCGACTCCGGCTGCGACATCACCG
>JAFGJA010000297.1 GCA_016929355.1 Anaerolineae bacterium
CAATTTTGACACCCAGGGCTGCGGCTTCTTGCTTGAGCGCGGGCCAGTCGTCGGTTTTATCCCAGGGAATGTGTAAGGCCACCGACGGAGCCGCCCCGGTCAGCTTATGCACATAAGCGGCATCCGCGAGTTTTTCATGCACGTTGCGCGCTGCGCCGGTCCAGGGGAAGACCTTAAACCGCGTGCCGCTATCGCCATAACCCCAGGATGGCGTTTCGATGGCTTGCGCGTGCAGCTTGGCTTTTACTGCATCCACATCAATCCCGCGCGCCGTTAATTGTTCAACCAAAACATCATACGCTGTCATTGTTAATAATCCTTTTGTGTGGATAATTACGTTAAATTGTCATTGTAGGTGCGAGGCGACGCCTCGCCCTGGGCGACCCACCGGGTCGCCCCTACAAGCTGGTGAGGTTATCCCTCAACCAATGCCTGATACCGCCCATACGCATCATCCCAGGCGGCGGACGGCTGCGGCTCGTAATGCACCGTTTCAATGGACTTGCTCAAAATATCGCGTGCCTGCGCCACGTCATCAATGATGCCCAACGTAATGAACTGGACAATCGCATTACCGAGCGCGGTTGCTTCATACGGCCCCGCGACGACTTCACGATTGAGGCAGTCCGCCGCCATTTGATTCAGCAGCGCATTGCGCGCCCCGCCGCCGATGATGTGTAACCGGTCAATGCTGCGTCCGCTCAATTCGCTCATGCAATCCAATGACAAGCGGTATTTGAGCGCCAAACTTTCGTAGATCGCGCGCATGGTTTGCCCGACGGTTTCGGGTTCGGGTTGACTTGTGCGGCGGCAGTATGCGCGGATACGGGCGGGCATATCACCCGGCGCGATAAACAGGTCATCGTCGGGATCGAGCAAGCTGCGGAAAGGTTCGGCTTCTTGCGCTTTGGCGGTCAATTCCTGATAGCTGTAGTCTGCGCCTTCGGCTTTCCAGGTCGCTTCGCACTGCTGCGAGAGCCACAAACCCGCCACATTTTTGAGGAAACGGTATGTGCCATATACACCGCCCTCATTGGTGACGTTATTCGCATAACTCGCATCGGTGATGACGGGTTCCGGCAGTTCCAGCCCGATCAGACTCCATGTGCCACTGCTCAGATAGGCATAATTTTTGGTGGTGGTCGGCACGGCCACGACTGCGCTCCCCGTGTCATGTGTGGCAGGGGCGATCACTTTCATACCGCTTGAATCACCCTGATATTCGCCCTTCACCGTCCCGGCTGGAACAATCTGCGGGAGCATAGCGGTAGGCACACCGAGCGCGTGCAGCGTTTCATAATCCCAATTCTGGGTATGCGGATTAAAAATTTGCGTGGTGGTGACGTTGGTAAATTCGCAGGATTTCTCGCCAGAAAGCCAATACTCAATGAGATCGGGCATCAGCAGCAGCGTTTCAGCGCGATCCAACCAGGGACTTTGATCGCGGACCAGGCTGGCAAGCTGCAAACTGGTGTTGAAAAATTGGAATTGAATCCCGGTGCGTTCAAACACGGTGCGGCGCGGCACACGTTCAAAAATCCAATCGAACATGCCATCGGTGCGCGCGTCGCGGTAATGGACCGGATTGGCGATCAATTTGCCCTGCGCGTCCAGCAATCCGAAATCCACGCCCCACGTATCCACACCCACACTCATCGCGCCAGAAGTTACTTTGTTAATGCCTGCGGTGATTTCGTGCCACAAACGCAGTACATCCCAATACAGCGTACCGCGCACTTCAACGGGGGTATTCGGAAAGCGATGGGCTTCGATTTGGTCAAAGCGCTGACCGTCAAAACTGACCTCCATCACGCGCCCGGATGAAGCTCCTAAATCGACTGAAATTACATGCTGTTTGCTCATGAAAGACTCAACTCTCAATGAAATACTAAATTACAACCTAAAAGTGAGGAGAATGTTTACATCTGTAGTTGTTTGATGTTTCGTTTGCTTTCTTTTTTTTTCAGTATACAACCCCCTAAAACCTATGTCAACAAATGGGATTGTTATATAGCACAGTACAGGAAAAAAGAGGTCGATTTACACGGTCAGCAAATCGACCTGCGCGCCCAGGTTGCGGTAATGCTGCACCAGATCGAGCGCCGCCTGATCGGTGCTGATGATGTGTGTGACTTTCTCCGGTGGAATCAGCGTATAGGGCGCGACTTGCCCCCATTTGCTGCTATCTACCAGCAGCACAGCGCGCACACAACGATTGAACATGGCCCGTTTGACGATCACTTCGTCAGGATCGATTTCGCTCGCGCCGATGTCTTCGGCAATACCGCGCGCGCTGAAAAAGCCAATATTCAGATTCACTGTCGGCAGGCTTTCCGGTTGGCCCACCAGTGAAACCGAATCGCGGCGCAAGCGCCCACCGGGGAGCAGGACTTGCGTGGTCGGATGATCCAGGAAACTCTGTGCGAGGATCAAGCTGTTGGTCACAATCGTGAGGTTTTCATACTGCTTGAGGAAGGAAGCCAGCGCAAACACGGTAGTGCTGGAATCCAGCGCTATGCTGTACCCATCTTCGACCAGCGCGGCGGCGGCTTGCGCGATTACCGTTTTTTGATCGCCGCGTTTGCTCTGTCGCACAGTAAACGAGAGTTCTTGCAACGGCGCTTTCTCGATCCGGGCGACTGCCCCGCCATACGTCCGTTCGAGCAAGCCGCGTGTTTCCAGCGCGCGCAAATCCTGCCGGATAGTCACGGCGCTGACCTGCAAATCTTTGCTCAGTTCTTTAACCGTCACCCGCCCCTGTTGGTCTAATTGATTGAGGATGGCGCGGCGACGTTCTTCTAAAAATAATGTATCGGGCATCTATAACTCTTTCTACTTTGCTATGTTTCCATTGTAGTCTAAATCACTTCGTAAAACAAAATTAAACGAAGTCAAACGAAAATTAACCAGCCGGATATGCGCGTGGTATGAAACAGCAGTTGTGTGATTATTGGTGGTGGTATCACGAGGACCAGCGCGGCTTATCAATTGGTGTAACGTGGGCAGCGTGTGGTGTGAGTTGAGGGGGCGCAGGTCCGCCCCCATTATGCTCTGAGGCACTTTTTCGTGTGCCTGTTTGCCGGGTGAGGTCTACAGCGCAAACGTCAACGCCACCACCGACAACGGCGGCAGTTCCAGCGTGGCTTTCCCAGCCGCGATCCGCACCGCGTCAAATGGCTGTGGCTGGATCACGTATGGATTTTCAAAAGTATTCTCCGCTTTCGGATTGGTTCCGGTTAGCATATCGGCATGTTGAAGCGCCGTGATCGTCTGATCTGTGACCGCAATATCTACTGTTGCGGTGTCATCAAGCGCGCGATTGGTCACGAACACATGCAGCGTGTCCGTATCCCAGATTGCGCTGGTGTCGATGAAATGCGCTTCGCCATGTGTCGCCCCGGTATACGTTGGTCCCGCAACGATGGTTTGCAGCGCGATTCCTGCGCGGCGTTTGGTATACATCTCAAACGGGAAAAAGATCGTCTGGATCAGCATCTCGTCGCCGCGCGTGAGGATCGGCCCCAACACATTCACGATCTGCGCAATGTTGGCGATTTTCAACACGTCCGCATGACGGATAAAGCTGTTGAAGAATCCCGCGATCACCAGCGCATCTTCCAGGTTATAGATTTCTTCGGCCAGATGCGGCGCGAAAACGCCTTTTTTCGGCATATCGTCGCTGCCACGATTGCGATACGCGATGTTCCATTCGTCAAAACACAGGTACGCGCGTTTTTTGCTACGGTGTTTGGCCTGAACAAAGCGGCATACGGCGTCCATTTCTTCGATCTGCTGGTCGATGGAATTCGTCACTGCCAGAAAATCAGGCGTATCATTGGCGGGATTGCCCACGTAACGGTGCAAACTGACGTAATCCGCCCAATCACCGAGGTACTCTAGCACGGTGCGATCCCACTCCATGTATGTAGCCAGATCGGGCGTACACGAACCGCACGCGATCAATTCCAGCGAGGGGTCTACATCTTTCATCATTTTCGCGGCTTGCTGCGCGCGGATCGCATATTGATCGGCGGGGACGTGGCCCAACTGCCAGGGGCCATCCATCTCGTTACCCAAACACCACAGTTTCACATCATACGGCGACTCATGACCATTTGCCGCGCGTAGATTGGCGTAACGGGTGCCGGGGGGTGCGTTGCAATATTCAACCCAATCGCGCGCTTCTTCTGGTGTGCCCGTGCCGAGATTGACCGCTATCATCGGCTCCCAGTTCATCTGCTGGCACATCAGCATAAATTCATCCGTGCCGAACTGGTTCGGTTCGATGCTCTGCCACGCCAATTCGCGCACCGTTGGGCGTTGATCGCGCGGGCCAACCCCATCCAACCAGTGATAGCCGGAGACAAAATTCCCGCCGGGATAGCGCATCACGGGCATTTGCAAGCGCTGCAAAGCCGCTAATACGTCCGTGCGGAAGCCGTTCTCGTTGGCGTGCGCGCCATCGGGATGGTACACCCCTTCATAAACCGCCCGCCCCATGTGTTCGAGGAAGCCTCCAAAAATGCGCGGATCGACTTGCCCGATCTGGAAGCGGGTATGTAACGTAATCGTTGTTTTGTCCATCAAGATAAATAATCCTCGCAAAGTTTATTCGGAATTTACATGCCGCACCTTTTTGGCGATCAGCATTGTCGTAAAATTAAACGTCCAGGGCATGATCCTGCGCAAGATCGGGGCCAGCGCATCAGCTAACCACGTTGTTTCGTAGTACCCATCGCCTTTGCGGAACGGCCAACCGAGGCCCCACAACGTATAAGCGTGGCTGGTTGGTCGGACTAGCAGCATTTCGAAACCTGCTTGTTCAAGCGCTGCCGTGAGATCATGCTGGGTATAGGTACTCTCGTAAAAATCGTCATCCGTCAGCACACTCTGGCCGAACAACTGCCGTTTCCACCGCACCAGTTTATGCACAATGTTCGGATACGGAATCGTCAGCACGATCACGCCCTCCGGCACAAGGACGCGATTCGCTTCCTTCAACGCCGGGGCAACGCCGTGTTCGAAATGTTCCAGCACGCCAAACGAGAGATAACCATGCAGCGAATTATCGCGGTACGGCAGCGCGTGAACGTCGCCCGCCTGTAAATCGAGCGAATCATCGTAGCGGCGCGTGGCCCGCAGCGCATTGACCGCGTAATCCATGCCCAGCATCTTGAAACCCATCTCGCGCAGCGTGATCACGACAATGCCGAGGCCGCTCCCTGCTTCGAGAATGTACCCATCCTGCGAGAGATACGCCGGGAAAACGCCCATCTGATCATTGGCACGTTTTTCCTTGAGCGTTTTTAGCTCAATATCGACATTCGCGTTGGCCCAGATGTCTTCCCAGGATTCGCGTGTCTTGTCGTACAAATTCTCAGGCAAATTATCAGATTCAGCCATCAATCTGTCGTCCCTTCGGGGATAATAAACGCTTCAGCTTCGTTAAACGGCGGGATTTTGCTGCGATCAAATTCGCGGATCACTTTCGCGGGCGATCCGGCGGCGAAGCAGTACGGCGGAATGTTGCTCAAAACCACCGAATTCGCGCCGATGACCGCACACTGCCCAATCGTCACACCGGAATTGACCATCGTGTTGGAGCCGATGAACGCGCCGCGCCCGATGCGGATCGGTGCGCTGCGCACCGGGAACAGTTCTGCTTTGAGCGGTGATCGCGCAAAATCCGTATGTGATATATACGCGGTATCGTTGCCTAAGCCGCAGTGATCGCCAATCGTCACTTCGGCGGAGAGATCGAATATCAGCCGCCGCCCGGTGTTGACGCTTTTGCCGATGGTGAGCGGTTCAAAACGATTGACATGGATCGTTGCCATGCGCAAATTGTCCCCCACAATCGCATCCTCAGCTACCGTCGCGCCGAACGCGCGCAAAAACGCATTGATGTACCGCTCCGGTATAGTGACCAGCATATTCGCCACGGCATCCATGCCCCACAAAAATTCGACGATCTTCGCGCGCATGATGATTTGCCGTGTGGCAATGGGCCGCGCGATGGTGCGGTATGTGCCCGCCACGTAATGCCCGACCAACCCGCGCCGCGCGACGGATCGCTGCCCCTCATCATCCAACTGCTGAATCAAACTGGCTGTCCATTGATTCACGTTCGAACCTCCTGAATCAAGTTCATTAACTGTGCCATGCGCTGATCATACGTATGCTGCGCGTAAACGTGCGCATGTCCGGCGGCGGCGATCTGCTGGCGTTCATCCTCGTGTGCCAGGTAATAAGCGACTAATTCGCGCAAATGATCGGGATCGCGGTAGGTGACGAGATGCTCACCCCCCGTAAACCATTCTTTCACACCGGGCCGATCATCTTCCGTGATCTGGAACGCGCCCACGCCGCAGACCTCGAACAGCCGCATATTGCCGCCGTAGCGCATGAAATCACCGTGCGTGTTGACCACGATCCGCGCGGCTTGCGTGATTTTCAGCATTTCCGCGCCTAGCGCTGATCCGCGATAAAATGGACGCAGCGCAGGCGGCACTTCATGCACGCTCCAGATGCCCAGATCGAAATCGTGTAAGGCTTCGAGCGCGGCGATCCGTTCGCCGTAAAGGTTGTTCGGCACGAACGTGCCCACCACGCCCACATCACACGTATACGCGGCGCGTTCCTCATCCGTGAGTTCAACCGGACGGTGAAAATCGGGATCAACCGCCGAGATCGGCAGCGCTTCGACTCGCCGCGCGCCGAGTTCGCGCCATTGAATCGCGTGGTAAAAATCGTTCGCTACCACCAGATCGTAGAGCGGTGCGGCGGCGCGTTCCACCGGACGCGAAAACACCACCGGCGATGTGCCACAACCATAAACTAAGGTCGCATTGTGCGCGGTTTTGATTGTAGCTAATGTCTCCGGCAAAATTACGTCATTATCGCCCGTGATCACGATTACGTCCGGTTGGTAATCGGCTGCAAACTGAATCAGGCGGCGGTTGCGCAACCGGAAATCGGGATTGAGCGTTGGTACGCGCGCCGCCAGCGCATTGACCGCGCGCCCAATGGTGAGGCGCTGTGTCATGTGTAATTGGCCGGGTTTGGTCCAGGGCCACGCGCTTTGATTGCGCCAGAAAAC
>JAFGJA010000298.1 GCA_016929355.1 Anaerolineae bacterium
TGCCTCGACCTTGCCCGCCGTGACATCCGTATCCGGCGCATGAATGCCGAAGACCTTCGCCGCGTCTTCCTCGTTGCCAATCGCCACATCCGTATAGCTGACCAATTCCGGCATGACCTCGCCGGGCTGTTTGCCCCACTTCCACAAATTTTTGCGGTAATTGAGATCGCACGACACCGTGACGCCCATTGCTTTAGCCGTTTTGACTGCTTCCAGGCACACCGCCGCCGTACCCGCGCTGATCGCCGGTGTGATCCCGGTCCAGTGGAACCAATCCGCATCAGCCAGCACCGCCTGCCAATCGATCATGCCGGGTTCGATGGTCGAGATCGACGAATGGGCGCGATCATAGATTACCTTGCTGCCGCGCTGCATCGATCCCATTTCCAGAAAATAGATGCCGAGCCGCTCGCCCCCGCGCACGATCTTCTGCGTGCCCACGCCGTACTGCCGCAAAAATTGGATGCACGCCTCGCCTATATCGTTGGCGGGAAGGCGCGTCACAAAGTCCACCGGGAAGCCGTAATTCGCCAGCGACACCGCTACATTCGACTCGCCGCCGCCGTAGATCACATCAAAGGAGCGCGCCTGCCCAAAGCGCTGATAGCCGGGCGGTGAGAGCCGCAGCATGATTTCGCCAAAGGTCACTGTTTTTTTCGTCATGAGTAAATTTTCTCTCCCAAAAAAATGATTTTCAAGCCAACGTTAGCGCTAACTTCAGTGTAGCGTCAAGCGCGGCGCGGGGCAAAAACTGATCGCACTTTGGGGAATATTTTGTACACACAGAATCATCTTAATACGGCGCTTGGGCTAATGAGCCGATCAATGGCGTGAAATGTTTTAGATTGCGGGTATATAGGGGAATTTGCAGACGGTGATTGACTGCCGCGATTAAACAATCGAAGGTGTCAATATTGTGGCTTAGATTCAATTGAAGTAATTTTTCAGTGGCCCAAATTGCATCTTGAGTGGTGATCTCAATTAACTCGAAACTATTCAATAGCTCCATAGCGATTCGTTGTGCATTCAAATTCTGGACACCTTCAATGACTTCCAACCACACGATACGACTGGCTCCAAGTGTACTTTGCGTAGTCGCCCAGGTTTCGGCGGGTTGATAACCACGCAGCAGATCGACCACAATCGACGTATCCACCAACGCTGTTACCATTTGCGACGCTCCCGCCGTTTACGTTTTTGTTCGTTCACCCATTCTGCTCCATCGGTAATGCCCATATCCGCCCAACCGCCAAATAACCCCAAAGCGGCCATTTCCGTTGGTGGCAATGGCTTTACGTGAAGCAATTCGGCAATTTCGTCGTCCGTGAACGGAGGATCATCTGGATCAGGCGCGGGCGCATTGAACGAGGCCGCGACGCGCTCAATGAGCCGCAAGCGTTCCGATAACGAAAGCTGCAAAGCCTGGGCAACTAGTTCCTCAAATTGAGTAGCATTAGGGTTCATCATTGATCCCACCAATCTGATTTTTTCCCATCATAGCATAAAACAAAAGGAGAGACACACGAATCACAATTCGTCTGCCCCTCCTTGCTTATTACCTGTTGATTCGAGCGAATCCGGTTTACGACTCGGTGAACTCGCCGTCGATCACGTCTTCGCCACTCGGTTCGCCATAGCCGCCATCGCCGCCCATATCCGCGCCGGGGAACGGCTGCCCATCCATACCGGGCTGCTGGCCGTACATGCTCGCGCCGATCTGCTGGATCGCCATGCCGAGGTCGTCCGTCGCGCGCTTGATCGCATTCGAATCGGAGCCTTCCAGCGCTTTGCGCACCGCTTCGACCTTGGATTCGATAGTCTGGCGCGTGTCATCGGGAATCTGCTCGGCGTAGTCACGCAGCGCTTTTTCGGCGGTGAATACGGCGGCATCTGCATGATTACGGATTTCGACCTGTTCGCGGCGCTGCGCATCTTCCGAAGCGTGCTTTTCCGCATCTTCCATCATGCGCTCGATCTCGTTTTCAGAGAGGCCGCTGCTCGCCGTGATCGTGATCTTCTGCTCGCGGCCCGTCGCTTTGTCCTGCGCAGTCACGTTCAGAATACCGTTGGCGTCGATGTCGAAGGTTACTTCGATCTGCGGGACGCCGCGCGGCGCGGGCGGAATACCATCCAGAATGAATTTGCCGAGCGTTTTGTTATCGGCGGCCATCGGGCGCTCACCCTGCAAGACGTGAATTTCGACCTGCGTCTGGCTGTCCGACGCCGTGCTGAAAACCTGGCTTTTCTTGGTCGGGATCGTCGTGTTGCGTTCGATGAGTGGCGTTGAGACACCGCCGAGCGTTTCAATCGACAGCGTGAGCGGGGTCACATCCAGCAGCAAAACTTCGTTCACTTCGCCGCCCAACACACCCGCCTGAATCGCCGCGCCGAGCGCCACGACCTCATCCGGGTTGACGGTCTTGTTCGGTTCTTTACCGAAATACGCCTTGACCGCTTCCTGAATGGCGGGCATACGGGTCATACCACCGACCAGCAGCACTTCGTTGATCTCGCCTTGCTTGATACCCGCATCCGCCACCGCGCGCTTGCACGGCTCAATCGAGCGCTTGATCAAATCGCTGACCAAATCTTCGAGCTTGGCGCGGCTGAGGGTCATATTCAGGTGCTTGGGGCCGCTCGCGTCCGCCGTGATAAACGGCAGGTTGATCTCAGAAGTCATCGCCGTTGAGAGTTCTTTCTTGGCATTCTCGGCGGCTTCCTTCAAGCGTTGCAGCGCTTGCCGGTCACTGCGCAGGTCGATACCCTGTTCTTTCTTGAATTCGCTGGCGAGCCAATCGATGATCCGCTCGTCGAAGTCGTCACCACCCAGGAAGGTATCGCCATTGGTCGAGCGCACTTCGATCAGGCCCTCGCTCACGTCGAGGATCGAAATATCGAACGTACCGCCGCCGAGGTCGTATACGGCCAGCGTCTCATCATGTTTCTTGTCCATGCCATACGCCAACGACGAGGCCGTCGGCTCGTTGATGATGCGTTTGACTTCCAACCCGGCAATACGGCCCGCGTCTTTGGTGGCCTGACGCTGGCTGTCGTTGAAATAGGCCGGGACCGTGATCACGGCGTCGGTGATTTCTTCGCCCAGATACGCTTCCGCATCCGCCTTGATCTTTTGCAGGATCATGGCCGAGACTTCGGGCGGGCTGTAGGCTTTGTCGGTCATGTGGACGCGCACATCACCATTCGGCGCGGCGCTGACCTTGTACGGCACGGTTTCCAGCGCTTTCTGGACTTCGGCATCGCTGAATTTGCGGCCCATGAACCGCTTTACCGAGAAGATCGTGTTTTCAGGATTCATCACCGCCTGACGACGCGCTAATTGCCCCACCAGACGCTCACCCTGTTTGTTAATCGCCACCACGGACGGGATCAAACGCCCGCCTTCGGCTGAGGGAATAACCGTTGCTTCGCCACCTTCCATGACGGCGACGACTGAATTGGTTGTTCCCAGGTCAATACCAATGATTTTACCCATGTGATTGTTCCTCGTGTGTTAGGTTTAGATTGTGTTGAATGGATTCGATAATTACAGCGTGATCAGTTGTAAGTTATAAGTTCTAAGTCTTCTGCGGCGGCTCAATGCAGAACTTAAAACTTAAGACTTAAAACTGAACACTACTCCGCCACCCGGACCATCGCCGGACGCAAGACGCGATCCTTATGCTGATAGCCACGCTGCAATACCTGCGTGACTGTGCCGCTTTCCGCTTCCGATTCGGTATCGACGCCGATGGCCTCGTGATAAGCCGGATCAAACGGTGCGCCCAACGCCTCGATCTCGGTGACGCCTTCATTGGTCAACAGTTGATCCAGTTTGCGCTGGATGAGCAAGACGCCCTCAAACCATTGATCACGTTCGCCTTCGGGCACGGCATCCATCGCGCGGTGGAAATCATCGATTACCGGCAGCAGCTTGGACAGGATATTCCTGGCAATCGTTTGGGCCTGTTCGGTGCGTTCGCGTTCGACCCGGCGTTTATAGTTCTGAAATGTCGCCCGTTCGCGCTGCAAACTGTCCAGATATTCGGCGGCACGGGTTTCGGCCTGTTCAAGTTGGGCTGCCA
>JAFGJA010000030.1 GCA_016929355.1 Anaerolineae bacterium
ACCGCAACCCCAACGGCGACTTATACGCCTTCGGAGACACCCACCGCAACCCCAACGGCCACGGCCACGCTAACGGAAACGCCGACTGAGATTCCGAATCAGCCGCCGGTCATCGCCGCGCTTGAAAATCAGACAATGCAGGTGAATGAATTGCGCGATGTGCCGTTCACAGCCAGCGATCCCGATGGGGACTTAATGACCGCTTTCGCTGCGTCCAATAACGCCGCGCTCGTATCCGTCAACATTCCCACGCCGGGAGTTGCGCGCCTCGTAGCGAATGCGCCCGGCACAGCGAACATCACCATCACGGTGGATGATGGGCGCGGCGGACAGGCCAGCCAAACGTTTACGGTCACGGTGGAACAACCCAACCGCAATCCCATTATCGATCCCATCGCCAACCAGACACTGAATGTGGGCGCGCAAACCGACGTATTTCTCGCCACGTCTGATCCCGATGGCGATCTGCTGACGCAGCTAGCTACATCCGATAATCAAGCCATTGTCACGGCAACTGTCACCGGGCCGGGCCTCGTTCACCTGATCGCCAATGCTGCCGGGACCGCCACGATCACCGTCACGGTGGATGATGGGCGCGGCGGCCAGACCAGCCAGACCTTTATGGTCACGGTGGAACAACCGAACCAGAATCCGATCATCCAGCCGGTAGAAAATCAGACGATGGCAGTCGGTGAGGTGCGGCAGGTCACGTATCAGGTCAGCGATCCTGATGGCGACGCGATCCCCAACTTCATCGCGCTCTCGGATAATCCGAATACGGTTGAAGCGTCTTCAACCGCGTTGGGCACGGCGAATCTGATCGCCCGGAGTCCTGGCACGGTCACGATCACCGTTGGCGTGGAAGATACGCGCGGCGGACGCGCCAACATCACCTTTGCCGTGACAGTCCAGCCGGGCAATCAGAATCCGACCATTGCGCCGCCGGGCAATGCAACATTAACGGTGGGCGATACACTCGACGTGTACTATACCGCCAACGATCCCGATGGGGATGCGATCACGGTGTTTGTGGCATTTTCGGATAACGACGCGGTGGTCGCCGCGTCATCGCCCGCACTCAATACCGTGAACCTGATCGCCAATGGTCCCGGCGCAGCCACGATCACGATCAATGTGGAGGATGCGCGCGGCGGTACGGCCAGCGCCACGTTTGCGGTGACGGTCACGCAGCCGGATATACCGCCCACCGAACCGCCCCAACCACCCCCCGGCGGCGACATCGACCTCAACGCGATCCCGGTCATTAACCAGTTGCAGGGGGCAACCCTGACCACCGCCCAGACGATCTACCAACATGGGCGAAGTATGGCTGATCCCGGTATCTTTAGCGTAATCGGGGATACCCCACCCGCGCAGTTCATGCGCGATCTCGGTGATAGTGAGGGTAACTTCACAGAAATTCCCGATGCACAGATGGTCAGCGATGTGGTGTTTTACTACGCGACCAAGACGCTGCCCATCGGCGGGAACAGCTTCACGAGCGGCGGTGCAGTTGCCAGCGATCCAACCTGGAAAAGCGCCGACCTGTTGAATCCGGCGCTGGGTAATCCCAACGCATGTCAGGCGAATGAAGCGCCGCTCAACTGCGAACTCCGCACGAACCGGCCCAGCGTCGTGTTTGTCATTGTGGGGCGCAACGATGTAATCGCTAATACGCCGGTTGACCAATTTGCAGCCAATCTGGAAACGATCCTCCAGACGACCATCCAGAACGGCGCGATCCCGATCTTGATGACGATCCCCGGCAACCCGGCGGTGTATCCGAATCTGAACGATTACAACACGACGATTGCCCGCGCCGCGCAGGATCGCAATCTGCCCTTGATCAACGTGTGGCGCAGAATGAACGAGGTCGGCCCGGCGACGTGGAATCCGGCGGATTTGACGCTGAGCACTTCTGGTACAGGCGACCAATTCACGCAGGCCGAATTGAGCATCTACGGCGTACCGAACCGGAATCTGCTGTCGCTGCGGATGCTGGTCATCTTGCGGCGGCAAGTACCGATTCCGTAAATACCTCACCCCCTAACCCCAACACACAACGGGCGCGATCCGGTATCCAGATCGCGCCCGTCAATTTTACTGACTGCTAATTGCAAAAAGCTAAGCGCTACAAACCAAACATTGCCTGCAATTTCATCGCAAGGCCCATATCACCCTTGACCTTGACGCGGCCCTGCATGAACGCCGTCATCGGGGCCAATTCGCCGTTCACCATCGCCAGGTAATCGGCAGCGCTGGCGGTGAGGATCATCGTCGGGGCATCGTGTTCGCCCTCGTGAACCTCAGGCTGCTTATCCTCCACCTTCACCCAATATTTACCACCATCATCGCCGGTCAGATCAAACTGGAAAATCGCGTTTACGCCTTCCGCCTTGTCCGACTGAAACCCTTCGTCCAGATGTTCAAAGACTTCTTGAATAGAATTTACTTTCGCCATGCATTATTCTCCCAGATAGAAAAAAGCGCTTGTGACGCCCGTAACTATAGCAAGGGATAGCGCGTGTGCCTAGTACATTTTTTGTAGACCCCCACCAGGAATCAAAGGAAGGGGTGCTCCGCGCGCCGACCCGCATTGACTGCGCCTTACACATCCACGCCAAACGTCAGCCCGATGTGGTCGGGGTTGTACCAGGGAATATGATCCGTCCCGGTGGCGCGTGTCGCGTCAGCTAAGGCGCGATATTCCGGCGAGCGCATAAACGGCGGCACGGCCAGATCAAACGGGTGATCAAACGTAGCCAGATACGCCTGCAAACGCGCTTGCATCATGGCTAACACGTCCGCATACGCCGGATCACCGGCCAGATTGCGCTGCTCAACCGGATCAGCCGCGAGATCAAAGAGTTGGTCGGGATCAAAATAGGACGGGTAATACACTGCCGCGATGCTCGCTTGATCCTGCAAACGCTGGTTGATGTGATTTGGCGCTTCGGTCAGCGATCCGTCCTGCATCCCCGCGATCAGGTCCGCCGGATAGCGCAGCGCGATATATTTCCAACGATCCGTGCGCACGGCGCGCGTATAGCCAAACTCAAAATACATATCCTCGTGGATACGTTCCACGCCACCGTACAACACCGGGAAAATGCTCGTTCCGTCAAGCGGCATAGTATCCGGCGGCGTAATCCCGCACGCATCCAACACCGTCGGCACAAAATCGATGTTTTGCACCCCTGCCTCACAGACCGTATCCGCCTCGATCACGCCGGGCCACGCCATCAACCAGGGAATGCGAATGCCGCGATCATAACAGGTCGCTTTGCCGGGTTCGGTATTGTGATCGGTGCAGTAGATAATGAGCGTATTATCAGCCACGCCCAGCACGGCCAACTTATCGAGAATCGCGCCGACCTGATCATCGAGCCAGGTCAGGCCCACGTTGAAATCATTGACCGGCACACCGGCCATCGCCAACCGTTCATAGATCGTCGCGCGCGGCGGCAGATGTGTGCTGGCGAAACGGGGCAGCGACTCGACCCAACCACCCTGCGTATGCCCGACATCCTGTTCCAGCGAATCGATGTGCGAAGGGCCATGCCGGACCGTCGCGGCAACGTACAGCATAAACGGCTCGTCAGTCGCGCACGAATCGAGAAATTCACACGCCTGCTGCGTCATCCATTCGAGGTTGTGATACTGCAAAGCGCGCACCGGAAATTGATCCGGGTTGCCCCACATGATCGCCCCGGCAAAATCGAAGCCACCCGCACGCTTGACCGCAGCCACGGCTGCCGCCTGCACCGCGCGCAGCCGTTCATCGGCATCCGTATCGCCGGGATCGTCCTCCGGTTTGAGCACATCACCACCGAGCGAGTCCAGGCCATGCCCGGTGTGCCATTTGCCTACATAGCCGGTCCGGTAGCCGTTGGCGCGCAGCACATGGCCCAAACTGGGAATTGATTCATTGAGCGCCGTATTCCACGTCACGCGGTAGGGTTGATCGGGCGGATTATCCGCCATGAACAGATCATCGGTGCAGCGCCCGGCATACACGCCGGTCAAATAACTGAAGCGGCTCGGCGTACAGGCAGCCGACGTGCAATACGCTTGCGTGAAGCGCACGCCCTGCGCCGCGATCTGATCCATGCGCGGGGTCACGGCAGCGCCACCATAACACCCCAGGCGCTCGAAATCCGTATCATCGGAGATAATGCATACAATATTGGGGGGTCTAGCGACCATTTATGATTTATCCTTTGACCATAATACAAACAATTCATAAACTGTATTCTAACGCTAAATCCACC
>JAFGJA010000299.1 GCA_016929355.1 Anaerolineae bacterium
AGCCAGAGCGGTTGGAACGTGTCGCCCGGTTCCACCTGAATCTCGAAGGGTTGCAGGTTGCCGCTCACGGTTTCGTTCAAGCCCCACAGCGCGGTAGAGTGTCCCGGACTGGTGGTGAGATCAAACACCAACTGCGCCTCAATCGGATTGCCGCCACCGGCTGCCGTATACAGTCCATTGACCACTCCCACGCTGGGGTTATCCTGATTAGGGATGATCAACGCGAAGGTGGAGGTTGTGCCATCGGTCAAAACCGGGATTTCAGCGCCCCAGGTGAAGGTGCGCTGCGTCACGCCATCCGACCAATCCACGATTTGCACGCCGGAGCCGGTGGTCGTGCGTGAGACAAGATAGTCATAATCCAGCGCGATCCGTTCATTGTTGTTGATGATCTGCGACACGACATAGTTCACGCGCAAAATATCGCGTCCGCTCACTTCCATCGATACCACCGCCGGGTTGTAGATGCTGGCCACATCGGGATAGGTTTCGATGATGTTGATACCGGGGGCATCTTCAACCACCGCTTCGGCTGTGCCGTGAAAGACGTTCAGGAAGTTGATCCATGAGGTCATGGGCGGCGGCGCTTCGCGCGGATACCGCTCGTGAAACGATCCGATTTTGTACGCTTTGAAGTTGCGCGGGAAATAGATCGAGACCCCGTGCGATCCGTCCAGCGCTTTGACGTGCTGCTCGTAGAGCACAAACGAGTCAATCGCGCGCTTGATGCCCTCTGCCGCGCTTTGCAATTCTTCGTTGCGCGTGATTTGCGTCAGCAGGTCTGCGAATTCGTAGAGGTCCACTGACGACCACACATCCTGATATTGGGGATCGTTGAACGCGCCGTAGGAAATGGTGTTGTTACGCGCGTCCGCGATGTTGCTCAACTCGGCTTCCGGGCTGGCATTGGCGACACGGACGAAGCCGTTGATCGCGTTGGTCATGGTCGCGCTTTCGCTCAGATCGACTACGCCCAACCCGTATACATCCTCATCGCCGACGACTTCTTCCAGATAGTACATGAAGTAATCGACGACGTATTTCCCCAGTTGGCCGCCGTTCATGCCGGGATTTTTGACCAACTCATCCAGGTAGAGATAAAACCAGCCTGCGCCCGGTTCGTTTTCTTCGGAGCCGATGCCGTAATTGGCGTATGGTTCAATCGTCTGGTAGACCTCAAGCTGCGCCATCAGGCACATATCGAAGCCGATGACCTCGAATTTACGGACGCCCGTTTCCGCTTTGATGCGATCCAGCGCGTCGGTGAATTCGGCCAGGTCCATATCGTCGCCGGAATCTTCATCGCTGGAATGGCTGATCCATGCGCCGCCATGATCCCACAGCACGAGCATGTATTTTTCGGCGGGGTAATTGGTGACGCCCCAGATCACGAAATCGGCCCATACGTCGGCATCACCACTGTTGATCTCGCCCAGGTGTTCCACAACCGGCGAGGTGATAACACGCGGTTCGTCGTCCTGTTGGATGTAATAGCGGCGGCCCTCGGTCCAATCGCCATCGTAATCGGTGTAGTCTTCCGCGCGATCTACCTGTACGACGATGTTTACATCCGCCGATGAGCCAATCGCTTCCATTTCGTTGATGTCGCCCAGCGCCGCAATTTCGAGGTTGTTATCCCCAGCGACATGCACCAATACCGTCCATTCGGCGGTGGTTTGCGCTTGCCTGGCGGGATCAACGTTCGGGCGATCCGGGGTGTTGGCGGCATACACATCTAGAAACGCCGCCGCGTGCTCGAAATCGGTCATCAGGTCATCTTGCGCCACGCTGGGCCGTAGATTGCGCGCCACATCGAGCGCCGTCTGTTCTGTTAGCGCTGGCGCGGGCTGGATGTTGGCCGGGGTGGGGGCGGCCAGAACCGGCGTCGCCAGCGCGAGAATCAACAGGATTGTCACGATTCGTAACTTGTGCATTCAAGTTCCTCCTTGTTGGGTTGGACTCTATGGAGCTAAGTGTAGTACAAATTGATTCTAAGCAAAATCGAAGGCCGTGACCGCAGCGTGATTGGATTGGTTAGCCCACCCTTGAATCACCTGCCATCCTGCGGCACAATACACACCATTCGCCCCATAGTTTGACTCCTCCTCTCCGCGTGTGGAGAGGAGGTCGGGGGGTGAGGTTAACTGACGACTGATCACTGATAACGGCTCATGACACGTATCGTAATTTTAGCTGATATTCACGGCAATTTACCCGCTTTCGAAGCGGCCCAGGCTGATATTCAAACCCTGGCTCCCGATCACGTGATCGTTAATGGCGATATTATCAACCGGGGGCCGCAGAGCAAAGAATGTTTGCAAGCCGTTCGTGCGACGGGCTGGCGGGTGGTGTTCGGTAATCACGAAGCGTATGCGCTCATGCGCGTGGATGACGATGTTAAGGATGAATGGCGCACCGCGTTTTGGTCGCCGTTTGATCGTGTTGCTAAGTCGCTTACGGATGAGGAAATTGCCTATATCCGCGCTTTGCCGCACGCGATGGTGATTGATTTGCCCAAGCTGCCCGCGATGCGGATTGTGCATGGCAGTCTGCGCGCGCTTAACGATGGGATCGGCTTCTGGATGCCGGATTCGGAACTGCTCGAAGCAGCAGGTGATGCGCCCGAACCGATCATTATCGGCGCGCATACGCATCGCACCTATGATCATCGCGTCGGGGATCGCTGGTTCCTGAACTGCGGCGCGATTGGCGCACCCTTCAATGGCGATCCCGGCGCGCAATATCTGGTGATGACCGCGCATAACGGCGCATGGGAAGCCGAATTTCGCAGCGTGCCCTATGATCGCGCTTCGG
>JAFGJA010000300.1 GCA_016929355.1 Anaerolineae bacterium
TATCACGACAACTGGCTCCAAAACCTGCTGATTTCAACTTCCATGCAGCCTGTTCTTTATGTGCCACAAAATCCGTTAGAATGAGGCTATTTTTATAGGTTTTAATAGTGTTTCTCATCAGGCTTTAACGTTGCGGTGCTACAATGATCCTAGACTCTAGGATTTGTGCTGTGTTGTGTATGCTGTGAATTCTATATGCCCATCCGAACGCGCTTGACATTCCTTTATGCCAGCTTGCTTGGTGTTGCTTTGCTGATGTTTGGCGCGGCGACCTTAAGCGTACTCAACTGGACCCTCCGCCGCCAGGTCGATGATACCCTGCTGGAAGCGGCGGAAGATGTGCGCGTGGCCGCGATTTATGGCGCAGACCCCACCTCATCCGGTGAGCCGGTGCTTGGCGAATTGTTCATGGCGCAGATCAACCGCCTGAACGCACCGGGCCTCTTTGCGCAAATCTGGCTCTACGATCCGCAAACGAATCTCGCCTATGCCTATGGTTCGTCGTGGAGCCTGCTCAGTATGAGCTACAACGGCGCGCTGGATGCGAAAGCGCTCGGTTCGGAAGGCATCACCCGGCGGGATGTGTTCATTGAGGGCGATCACCTGCGCGTGGTGACAGTTCCCCTGATGGTCAATAACCAACTGCGCGGCTACATCCAGACCGGTTCCTCGCTGCGCACGATTGACGCGGCGCTGGATCGCTTGCTGAAAATCATGCTGGGCGGCGGCGCAATCACCTTGAGCGCGGCTCTGCTCTTTGGCGAATACCTGACCCGGCGCGCGCTGCGGCCCATTGATACGATTGCGCAAACGGCCCGCCAGATCACCGCCGCCGATGATCTTAGCCTCCGTATTCCCTACAAAAGCGAAGACGAACTCGGTGAACTGACCGAAACGTTTAATCAAACGCTCGAACGCCTGGAACGCTTGTTTAATGCGCAGCGCCGCTTTGTGGCCGATGTCTCGCACGAAATGCGCACACCGCTCACCGCGATTCGTGGCAATGTGAGTTTGATGGCGCGCATTGGCTATGATGACGAATCAATGACGGCGATTGATGGCGAAGCCCGTCGCATGACGCGCTTGGTGGAAGATTTACTGCTGCTGGCGAAAGCCGATGCCGGGCGGATGCCGCTTGAAACGGCGCTGGTCGAACTGGATACGCTGGTATTGGAAACCTACAATCAGGCGCGGCTGCTTAGTGACAGCGTGACGGTTCGCCTGGGGCAGATCGATCAGGTCCAGGTGATGGGCGATTCGGACCGGCTCAAGCAGTTGTTGTTGAATCTCGTCACCAACGGTCTGAAATACACCCCGGCGGGCGGTGAAGTTTCGCTGTCCATTCGGCGCGATGAGGGGTGGGTCATGGTCGATGTGTGTGATACCGGCGTAGGTATTCCCACCGAAGACCTGCCGAACATCTTTGATCGCTTCTACCGCGTGGATAAAGCGCGTTCGCGGGCGATGGGCGGGACCGGCTTGGGCCTCTCGATTGCGAAATGGATCGCAGAGGCGCACGGCGGCGATCTCACCGTGCAAAGTGTGGTCGATGAAGGATCAACTTTCACGCTCAAGCTGCCCCTTGTGCCGGACGATGTACCTCATGATGCGCTGCGTAAGACGATTCCCCATGCGCGCGCCATACGCAATCTCTCCTCGCGCGGGCGGTAAGCATTCACCAATTTCTAAGCGCGTTCTTAGACTGGCGTTACATAAATTTTACAATTTCCTGGCACAGTAAAAGTTGGATGGAATGCGCTACTATAACAATACAGCCCTAGACAAATACGACTACACTACCAGGAGGTCGAGAAGATGGTTACTCTTAAACGTTCTGTGATCATGGTGCTGGCCCTAACGCTGGCCCTGACCGGCGCGCTTGCGGTTAGCGCGCAGGCCACCACTACCGCATGGCTCGGTGTGTCGATTACCGACACGGCGGACGGAGTGATGATTGCGCAAGTCGTCGCCGGTTCGCCCGCCGATGAAGCCGGTTTGCGCCATGGTGACATTATTACCGCCGCCGCCGCCACCGAGATCGATTCCGCCGCTACTCTGGTCGCAACGATCCAGGCGCTTGCACCGGGCGATGAGATCGCGGTGACATTCAAACGCGCTGGTGAAGCGGATACGGTCATGGTCACGTTGGCCGAACGCTCCGCCGATACGGACACCGCTATCACTCCGTTCCGGCGCGATTTTGCGGCGCGCCCCGGCGTGATGATCATGAGCTTGTTTGGCACGAATCTTGAAATGACCGATGAGGGGCTGCTGGTCCAGTCGATCCGGTCTGAATCGCCGTTAGCCGCAGCCGGTTTGCAAGAAGGCGATCTGATCACGGCGATCAATGGTGAATCCCTGACGAGTTCCGCGCTGGATGATGCCACCATGCCCTTTATGTTCGATTTCATGCACGCCGCCGAACCGCTTGTGTTGGCCGTTGTGCGCGCTGGCGAAGAGATCGAGATCGAAGTGGAACTGGACTTTAAGGACCTGTCGTTGATGCCGGGCATGATGTCGCCCGATTCCGACTTGCAGATTCAGGTTATGCCCGTTGCTGGGCCGACGCAGTTAGGGGTTCAATACCTGACTATCAACGCCGAGGTGGTCGCGGAATACGAACTCACGGTAGATCAGGGAGCGTTGATCGTTGCTGTCTACGACGATACGCCCGCCGCCGAAGCTGGTTTGCTGGCGGATGACATTATCCTGGCGGTAGACGGTGACACGGTGGACGAAGAACGCACCCTGCCGGATCGCCTGTACGCTTATGAAGCGGGTGATGTGGTCACGCTGTCTGTGCTGCGCGCTGGCGAAAAAATCGAGATCGAGGTCGAGCTTGGTCCCAACCGTCAGGGTATGTGGGGCTGGCGTGCAGATCGGATGGGGGAGAATAGGCGGGACTTCTTCGAAGATCGCCCGTTCAATGGCCGTCGCCCCTTCAGGGGACAAAATAACGACGCCGGTTCCGGTGATGGTGCTTCCATGTAACGCGCGTTCCCTGTTCCACGAGTGCCGCCGGGCGATCTGCTATGCGACAGATCCGCCCGGCATTTTTCACGGTATTACCCGTAGGTGATGGTGCTGTCAAAGCGTGCGCCGCAGTGGGGACAGGTTTTCTCGTGACCTGCTACCCGTTTCCCGCAGCGCCCACAAATATGGACGCCGCCCGACGACGCGGCAGCTGATTTTTTGGCTGGGGCTGACTTCTTAGGTGGATTGTTTGAAACTAGAACAACTGCGTAGATGATGACGACAATCAGTACTCCTAGCCCAATAGCCGCCCACCAACCGACA
>JAFGJA010000301.1 GCA_016929355.1 Anaerolineae bacterium
GATGTGATCACCAAAAATCAAGCCAGTGAAGGCGATCTGAAACTGGCGGCATTGGCTCCCAAAGTGCAGCGCGTGTTGCAACTGGTTGGGTTCGATAAATTTGCCCACATTTATCCAAAACTGGATGAGGCGTTAGCTGCTTTTTAGCGATATTTGCTTTGATGCCTCTGTTCTCAGTTCAGTAACTTTAAAAAACCTTTAAGTATCCTTAAAGTAAATCCAACATGAATGGGTAAGATAGGGAATTGACCGATCGAGGTCTGAGAATATAGAGGTAATCGATGAAGAAGATTCTACTGGTTGAAGACGACGATACGCTGCGTAAAACGCTGGCCTATAACCTGTCGCAAGAAGACTACAAAGTTATTCAGACGGGTGATGGCAGCGAAGCCCTGACTCTGGCGCGCGAACATACCCCTGATCTGATCGTGTTGGATGTGATGTTACCTACGCTGGATGGCTTGTCCGTGTGCCGCATCATTCGCAATGAGTCGGAAGTGCCGATTGTGATGCTCACCGCGCGCGGCAGCGAAGTGGATCGCATTGTGGGGTTGGAAATTGGCGCGGATGACTACATTGTCAAACCGTTCAGCCTGGGCGAATTTCTGGCCCGTGTCCGCGCCGTATTGCGCCGCGCGCCTTCATCTCGTACCGTTGTAGACCGCCTGGAAGCCGATGATCTGACGCTGGACTTGATCGCGCGCCGGGCGACTCGTGCCAATGAAGAACTGCGCATGACGCACAAAGAGTTTGATCTGCTGGCAACCTTGATGCGCAATCAGGGGGCGGTCCTCTCGCGCGATCTACTGCTCGAACGGGTCTGGGGCTACGATTACACCGGACAGACCAAAACGGTGGATGTGCATGTGCGGTGGCTGCGCGAAAAGATCGAAGAAGACCCCTCGCACCCCCGGCGGATTGTCACGGTGCGCGGTGTTGGCTACCGGTTTGAAGGATAATAAGGGATGAGTTTTGCCTGGGTAATTGCCAGTGCTGCGGTGGTGGCGCTGGGTTTTTTAGTCTGGCAGGGCCGGCATACCCACGCTCAAATGCGCGCGCTCAAGGTGGTGAATAAACAACTTGAACGCGACAACGGGCAGATCAAACAAAAATTGGGTAATGACTTGGAACAAGCCCACCAACTGCGTGATCTGCTGCTGCGAGCGACGGATGATGCGCTGCTGGTGCTGGATGCGGATCAAAACGTGCTGTTCGCCAATGCTGCCGTTGAATCACTGCTCGGCAGCCATGTTGTTGGGAAGTCATTGCAGGAAACGCTGCAAAAAACAGAACTCGATATGTTGGTGCAGGATGCCCAGATGGTGGGCAGCGAAGGGATGGAACGGCGTATTGAGTTAGGGCGGCATATTCTCGAAGCGCGGGCGGTGACATCGCTGGCGGCGGCGAACGGCAGTGAACCGATGGGGATTCTCGTGCTGCGCGATGTGACCCATATTCAGCGTTTGGAACGCGCGCGCCGTGAAATGGTCTCCAACATCACGCATGAATTGAGTACGCCCATTACCACGATTGGCCTGCTGGCGGAAACATTGCTCAATTACCAGGGCAAAGCCAAGCAGATGCGCAAGATGGCGAAAGACATCAGCCGCGAAGTAGATACCTTAACCCAATTGGTGCAGGAAGTCCGCGATCTGTCGCTGATCGAGTCCGGGCAAATGCCGGTGCGTTTGATGCCAACTTCGCTTACGACTATCGTGACGGCCAGCGTTGCCCAACTCGAAGCGCTGGCTGAGAGCAAAAAACAGAAAATCTGGTTGGATGTGCCGGATGATCTGCAAGTGTTGGCTGACGATCTCCAAATTCAACGCGCGCTTAAAAATATTGTGCATAACGCGATCAAGTTTTCGCCAGAAGGGGGCAAGATTCGCGTGAGCTGCACGGCGAGCGCTGATGAAGTGGTGGTTGCTGTGACCGATGATGGTCCCGGTATCCCCAGCGAGGAACTACCGCGCATCTTCGAGCGGTTCTATCAGGTGGACCGGGCGCGGCGTGATGGGACCGGCTTGGGTCTGGCGATTGTGCGTCATATTGTACGCGCGCATGGCGGGCGGACCTGGGTGGAAAGTATCGAGGGACAGGGCGCAACGTTTTTCATTTCGCTCACGTTGGCGGATGAGGAGGTGGAGTCCGCGCCGTTTGAGTCAGCCGCAGACCCCAATGGCTAATCAGGGGCGGGGCGGATTGGCTAACCCGCCCCGACAACGAATGTTTATGTATGGTTGAACCAGGATAAAGTTTCCCGTGTGAGGTTCGGGAGTTCGCCCGGTGCAAACGAATTGTTGATCGTGGATTTGCCCAGTTCGCCCTCCCAGGCGACCAGACCGTAATTTTTCGCGTAGTAGTAGCGCTCTAAAACCTCGGTCCCGGCTTTGCCGCCTATATCGGGAACCCAGGCTAATACCGCCACATTGTTCAATTTAAAACCAGTCGAAAATGTGAACGAGCTATGGACTGCTTCCAGCTTGATCCAGGTCACATGCGTGCCTTTTTTGCCCGCGATCTCGCTGCCATTGTTCTTGTTACGGAAGACCACGAGCGGACTGCGCTTGAACGGCACACCAATCGACATATAACGCGCTACCCAGGGACTCCCATACTGCCCATTTTCATAGAGCGTGTAAACTTCATTGTTCCCTGGTGAGGTATCCGTGCCGCGATAGATGAAGTTCTCATCATAGAAGAATTCTTCCCACTCCTGCCATTTCACATGATAGAAGTATTTGCCGTCATCTTGCGTCTGGACACGCTGCGAACCGCCGCCGTGCCAATCGAAATGCAGATCGTACATGCGGCCATCACCCTTCAGATAATCCAGCATGTCGTATTTGCCGTTGGGATCAACCACATCGACCAGCGCGAACAGGTGGTAATTAAACGCTTTGCCCTGCGGATTACGCGCTTTCCATGTGCTGCGGTGCAAGCCATTGGCGGCGGGCGCGGTCAGACTCACCGATACATCCACCGCTTCGCCGGGTTTGGCCGGGGGCAACTGCACGCTATCAGGCCCCTTCATTTTGTCATCGGCGGCGTGAACCAGCGCGTAGCCAGTGGTCCAGGTCGTTGTCCCTGAATTTTGCACGCGCCATGTTTTGATGAAGCGTTGGCCGGGTTGCATGACTTTTCCGTCCGGGATCGTCACATCTGCAACATACATGATTTCATCGACCAGTTGGGTCGGCTGTTCAACATCTTCCACTTCGATCAAGGCGAAGAGATCAAATTCAAAGAATTTGCCTTGCGGATCGCGCGCTTTCCAGGAACTTTTATGCACTCCGGCTTCAGTGGGGGCGGTCAACGCGACGGAAATGGTGACTTCGTCGCCAGGGGCCGCCGGGGGAAGTTGCACCGCATCGGGCGCGCCCATTTGCTTATCGCCGAAAAAGGCCAGGACATAGCCTGCCCCCCAGGTGGACTCGCCGGTATTACGCACTTTCCATGTCTTGACGAATTTTTCGCCCGGCTGCATCAACTGCCCATCGGGGATCGTGACATCGGCCAGATAGCGCATTTCGCTGCGGGTCTGGCTGGGCAGGATCGCTTCGGGTACTTGAATTTCGGCGTACAGGTGGTAATCGAACGCTTTGCCCTGCGCGTTATGGAGTTTCCAGGTGCTCACATGGCGGCCCGGTGTGGTCGGTGCGGTGAGGTCCACCGAAATCTCGACAACCTCACCAGGGCGCACGGTTTTGGTGAGCGGGACAGCGTCCGGTCCACTCATGCGCTTATCCGCCGTGAACTTGAGCGTATACTGGGTGGTCCATGTCGATGTACCGCCGTTGCGGATGCGCCATGTTTTGGTGAAGCGCGCGCCGGGCTGGATCAACGTACCGTCTTCAATCGTCACATCGGACACAAACCGCGCGAGATCGGTCCCGCCTGTGCCGTTACCGCCGTTGCCCGCGCTCTCAACGTTGATTTCCGCGTACATATCTTGCGGGAAGGGGTCATTGGCCGCGTTGCGCATCATCCAGGTGGTGA
>JAFGJA010000302.1 GCA_016929355.1 Anaerolineae bacterium
AGGGGCCGACCAGCGTGTCGGCCCAGGGCGGACACATGACGAACCGCAGGTTCGCGTCCGCCCCTACGAAACCCTGGTTAAATATAGGCCACCGTGTACTAGATCGCCCACAGCAACGGGACGAGCGTGATCACGATCACAAAGATGATCACCGTCAACAAACCACCCACCCGGATAAAGTCCATGAATTTATAGCGCCCCGCGTTATAGACGATCACGCTGGCCGGTTCAAGCGGCGTGATAAACGAGGCGCTCGCCGCCAGCGCAATCGTGATCGCAAACGGGCGCGGATCGTAACCGAGGCGCGTTGCCGTTTGCAGCGCAATCGGGATCAAGACGGCGGCGGCGGCCTGATTGCTCATCGGCTGCGTGAGAATCACCGCCAGCGCGAAAAATGTCGCCAGCAGCAGCACCGGCGATCCGGTAATGGGCAGATCAATAATGTGGGCTGCGAGATAGTCCGCCGTGCCGGTAGTCTGCATCGCCTGTCCAAAGGCGAGCATACTGCCGATCAAGATAATCGTCTTCCACTGGATGTTGCGGTACGCTTCCTCCGGCGTGATGCACCCGGTCAGGAACATCAGCAAAACGCCGGTCATCACCGCCACCGCCAACGGCAGCAGGCCGAGAATCGCCACGAGCAGCGATCCGGCAAAGATCGCGCTGGCAAGCCGCACCCGGCGCAAATCCGGCACAGAATCGTCGATGACATCCAGCACGCGGAAATAACGTTCCTTCTCCATCAGGTTCAGGCTGGTGTGCGGCACATGGATCAGCAGCACATCACCGAGGTTGAACGTAACACGTCCGATCTTGTTGTGGCGGAGCGTGCCCGCGCGCCGCACCGCGAGAATCTGCATGTGGAACCGTTCGCGCAGACCCAGACCGCGAATCGTGCGCCCGACGAGCGGCGATCCCGGCAGCAGCACCACTTCCGCCATTTGCGCCAGACCATCCTGTGTATATTGGTCCAGTTCACGCACCTTGCCACTGATCTCAATCGCGGGAATGTGTGGCAGCCGCAGCATATCCACGCGCGATCCTTCAACCAACAGCACATCGTCCGCTTGCAGCACGGTATCGGCCAGGGGATTAAGCGCATGGCGGTTGCGCTGCAATTCGAGCATACCGAGTTTCATTTCCCCCGCCAGCAGCACATCCTCAATCGTGCGCCCGACAACCGGCGAATCGGCGGGAATACGAATTTCGGTGAAATAGAGGTCGGTATCAAACGGCGAATGGTCGTCATCCACCGGGATGCGATCCGGGATCAAACGCACCCCAAGCACGGCCATGTAGATCAGGCCCACGATCAGGATCGGCAAACCTACCGGGGTGAGTTCAAACATACCGAGCGGCTCCAGCCCGTACTGCTGCATGAGGCCGCTGACGACGAGATTGGTTGAAGTGCCGATAAAGGTGGTTGAGCCAGCGAGGATCGCGGCAAACGCCAGAGGCATCAGCAATTTGGACGCGCTGATCTTCGCCCGGTGCGCCAGCCCCAACGTGATCGGCAGAAAAAACGCGGCGCTGGCCGTATTGCTGATAAACGCGCTGACCGCAGCCGGGGCAATCATCATCATCCATTGCACCCGGCGAGGACTCTGGCCCACCATCCGCACCATGCGCTGCCCCACCAGATCGATCATGCCGGTGCTGATCAGGGTTTCGGTCAGGATCAGCAGGCCCATGATCATCAGCGCGGTTTCGCTGCCGAACCCGGCGAAGGCTTCTGCCGGGTCGAGTAAACCGAGGATAACCAACGCGAGCATTAAGCCTAACGCAGTAACATCGGCGGCGACCCACTCAAACGCAAAGAGGATCAAGCCAGCAGCGAGTAAAGTCAGAAATAGGGCAATATCAGTGGTCACACACCGCTATCCTTGTTGCGCCAGTTAAGGGCTGCATTGTACCATACATAGCGGAACCAATCCGCGTCATATTGCCAGCTCCTACACCTTGCGCTTGCCCACTGTGGCAATGTAGATCACAAACTGTGTTTCGCCATCCATCTTGAGCAATTCATTGATCGCGTCATCATTAAACGCCCCAATCGCGCAGACGCCGCAGTCGATCACCTGCGCCGCCAGATACAAATTCTGGCAGACATGGCCCGCGTCAAGATGCAGATAGCGATAGCCGCGCTCGACATAGCGCCATGTCATACGCTCTACCACCGCGCCCCAGATAAACGTGACCGCACTGCGCGCGACCATTTCCTGATGCAAACACGCGGCAGTGACGCGCTCCGCCAGGTCTTCGCCCAACTCAAACGCGATCAATTTGTGTTCAAGCGCCACATAACGATAAAGGCCCGGTTCCAACCCCTCCACATCATTGATCAGCAGGTAGGTTTCGAAGGCGTGACGCGCCCCAGCAGAGGGCACAGTCCGCAGCGTAGCATAAGTATCGCGGGTCTCTTTGACGCCCTGCGTACACCATAACAGGTGCGACAGTTCCGCCTGTGACATCAATTTCCCCGTATAGTTGCGGATCGTCGTGCGATCCGTGATCACTTCCCGCAGATTAACCGGTGCAAGTTCAAGCGTATCCGGGGCGGGCAGATCAATGCGCGGCGCATCATCCGGCACAGGCAGTTCAAGCGGGGGTTGGGGGTGATTCTGCGACTGGGGTGAGGGTTCGAGATAATCATATTTGGTCGCTTGCATAAAGTGGTGGCCGGTACTATCCGTCATTTTGAGCATCTCCTGTGTTAAAAGTAAAATTGTTCTACGCGCCTGTATTGTACTGCGCAATAGACGCTGACCAATAAAATTCCTACACGATCTGTTGCGCGTATTCTGGGGCTGACCTATAC
>JAFGJA010000303.1 GCA_016929355.1 Anaerolineae bacterium
GGCATCAGCAAACCGGGCGAGATCGTATGGAGCCGCGTCTTTGTGATGGATGGCGCGCTGCATGTCGATCTCGGACGCGCAACAGTGGTCCATCTGCCGCAAGAAGAAACTGAGCGCCGTTGGCAGGAAACAACTCCCCAATGGCCGATCATGCACGCGGTCTTGCACGGCATCACGCGCGATCAGATGATGGCGCGCCACAAAGCCAATCACCTGAATGTGGCCTATGCACCTTCGGCAGAAGAAGCCGATCAAGCGTTAGCCGCTAAAGCAGCGATGTTTGCGGATATGGGCCTACAGGTGCATCTCTGCGGCGATGTGACCGTCGGGTAAAACCTCACTCCGAGCAAAGTTAAGCAGTTCTTTCTGTGCGCTCACTGTTCGGCCTCACCCCCTAATATCCCCGCGTATGCTACGCATACGATCTCCGGCCAAGCCGGAGAGGGGGACCTGACCGCGCACCTGACTCCCCCTCTCCATTCGTAATGAAGAGGGAGGCGGGGGGTGAGGCCAATCATTACATGGTATTCCCCGACCATTTGCCAATCGAATTCCCCATCGAAAATCGCCGCCCACCACCACCTCCCCGTTTGGAGCCGCCGGACTGTCTGGTATAATGGCGCGGCGAACGATTAAACACAATTTGTAGAGAAGTAGACAGGCAAACACAATGCGCATTGTTGTTCATGGTGGACAACCGCTCAAGGGTACGCTCCAGCCATCCGGCAATAGCAACGCAGCGCTGGCCTTACTCGCGGCGGCGCTGCTCACCGATGCCCCGGTGACGTTACAGCGTGTGCCGGATACATCGGGGGTAGCCACGCTGATTGACGCGATCCAATCGCTCGGCACGACGATTACGCGCGACGGTGATACCGTCCAATTGCACACCCCGGCGCTGCACACCCGCGATCTCGATCAGGCGGTGACGGGCGGGCAGGTCAGTTTGGTGCTGCTGTTGGCCCCGATTCTGGCACGGCGGCGTCATGCGCGCCTGGAAATTGACTATCCCCTCAGCCGCCTACACACGCATCTGAACGCCCTGCGCGATCTCGGCGTCAGTATCCGCAGCAGCGCCGGTGTGATCGATTTTCAGGCGGAACCCTGGGATAAGCGCGAGATTGTGCTGCTGCAAACTAGCGTCACCGCCACCGCGATCACCAGTATGCTCGCTGCCGCGTTGGGCCGCGAAACGATTATCCGCAATGCCGCTTCCGAACCGCATGTGCAAGACCTGCTGCTGATGCTGACCGCAATGGGCGCGCGCATTGCAGGAATCGGCTCGAATGTGCTGCACATTCACGGCCAACAAGGGAAAGAGCAGCTTGGCGGCGCGACGGTCCAACTCTCACCGGACCACATCGAGATTGCCAGTTTTGCAGCCATCGGCGCGATTACCGGCGGATCGCTGTCAATTGAAGGTGTTGTGCCCGCGCACCTCTCATTTATTGCGCGCGTGTTTGCGCGGTTGGGCATGAATCTGTATTTCAACGGCGACACGCTGTTTTTGCCCACGCACGAAAATTTGATCGCTTCGCAGAGCGAAGAAGAACTCGATCTGCCGATTGATACCGCGCCCTGGCCCGGTTTCCCCTCCGATCTGGTGGCGATGGCAACCGTTGTCGCCACGCAAGCACGCGGCACGACGCTTTTCCACGAAAAAATGTTTGATACCCGCCTCCTGTTTGTGGATAAACTCACGTCAATGGGCGCGCAGATTGTGCTTTGCGATCCGCACCGAGCGATTGTCGTGGGACCAACCAAATTACGCGGCGAATACCTGGATACGCCAGATGTGCGCACCGGGTTAGCACTGCTTGGCGCGGCGTTATGCGCCGAAACCAGCGTGACGATTGACAACGCCCAACTGATTGATCGCAGCTTCGAAAATGTGATCGGCAAACTGGTCAGCGTTGGCGCGCAGATCGAGGTGGTGCAGCCATGAGCGATCCCATCATTCAAACGCAGACTATCGCCGGTATAAAAAGCGGCGTCTGTGTGACGGATAAAGCGGCCACGCAACAAACGCCTGTGTTATTGCTGCATGGCTGGGGCGCAAAAATCCAGAGTTTTTGGCCCGTCGCCGAAAACCTCGCGCCGAAAGGCTACCAACTCCACCTGCTCGATCTGCCAGGTTTCGGCATCAGCGATCCGCCGCCGACCACCTGGGGGGTGGCGGACTATATGCGCTTCGTGCTGGCGTATCTGGACAGCGCCCAATTGGATCGTGTAGCGGTGATCGGGCATTCGTTCGGCGGGCGCATTGCGCTCATGCTGGCGGCAGATCACCCGGATCGTATCAGCAAAATGATCCTCGCCAACAGCGCCGGACTCGTTACTCCGCCAACGATCAAACAGATGATACGGAATGGGTTGGTGCGGGCGGCGCGTGATACATTAGGCAAACTGGGTTTAGAGTCGCTGCAAACCCGCCTGCGCGAGCGGTATAACCAGCGCTATGCTTCCGAAGACTATCTGAACGCCGGAGACTTGCGCGAGACATTTTTGCAGGTCATTGCGCAGGATTTGACCGATTACGCGCGGCGCGTGCAGGCTCCCACTGTGTTGGTCTGGGGCGATCAAGACACCGATACTCCGCTCTGGCAGGGACGCAAACTCGAACAACTCATCCCGGATGCGGGCTTGATCGTGTTTGAGGGCGCGGGACACTACTCGTACCTGGATCGCCTGTACGATTTTATCCGCATTGTCGATCACTTTTTGCGTGATACACCTGAGACTTAACAACTATGGTTCAATCACTGATTTTATTGTGGCTGGCCGGGGTTATCCTGCGCATCTGGCGTTTGGCCCGTTTTTTCCAGCTTGAAGGTTACGACAACGCCCGTTTTTTGCGCTGGTTATTCGATAAACCGCAGCGTTATATCATGTGGCGCGCGCTGGTCTTTGTGGGCGTAGCGTCGCTGATCTCGCTGGCGCTGAATTGGGGCGGGCAGGATACCGGGCTGCTGTATCTGGCGGTCTGGGGCGTGGCTGGTGTCATCGGCATCTGGCCGGAACCACCGAAAGAAGTCAAGCAAACCTTCAAACTGACCCAACGCGCGACCCGCCTGCTGATTACCGCGTTTGCGCTGGCGGTGATCGTCCTTATCGGCGCAGAAGTAACCTTGCTTGCTGCGTTCAATTTTTCGGATCGCACCGATTTCGCCGTGATCACGCTCACCGGACTGGTCATTTTCCATCTCGCGCCGTTCGCCTTGCCCCTCGCTAACCTGATCATGTATCCGGTTGAGGTCATGTTCCGGCGTATGTTCCGCGAACGCGCCCGCCGCAATCTCAAAAAAGCCGGTCCCGTCGTGATCGGCATTACGGGCAGTTACGGCAAAACCAGCACCAAAGAATACCTCGCGCATATCCTCGGCGGGCGCTATGACGTGCTGGCGACGCCCAAGAGCTATAACACGCTGATGGGCGTCTGTATGGTCATCAACGACGATTTAGCCGATGGCAAGCATTACGATTATTTCATTGTGGAGATGGGCGCGTATATTGAGGGCGAAATCCGCGAAATTTGCGAACTGGTCGAGCCGCAGATCAGCATCATGACCGCCGTTGGCCCGCAGCACCTCGAACGCTTCGGCAGCATCGAAGCCACCGCCCGCGCCAAATACGAGATCATGCAAGCCCTGCCGCCGGATGGCGTCGGCGTGTTCAATTGGGACGATCACCATGTCCGCGCGTTGTATGAAAAAGGCTATCCCGAAACACGGATCGCGGTCAGTTGGGAAAATGCCGAACATGCGACGCAGCTTCGCTTTTTGGCGCGCAACGTCAAACAAACGGTCACTGGCCTGGGATTTGACGTAATTGACACCTATCTCGAAGAAGAACAGCATTTCAGCACAAAGCTGGTCGCCAGCCATAATGTCACGAATATTTTGCTGGCAACCGCCGTCGCGCGCCACCTGGACGTACCGCTCACCGAAATTGCGATGCGTGTCGCCAGCCTGGAACCCGCCGAACACCGCTTGCAGCGCCGGACCATGCCCGGTGGCATCACGATCATTGACGACGCCTACAGCGCGAATCCGGTGGGTGCGCGTAATGTACTGGATGTGCTGGCGCTGTATGATACAGGCAGGCGCGTGCTGATTACGCCGGGGATTGTCGAGTTAGGCGCATTACAGGAGCAGGAAAATCGGAAATTGGGCCGCCATGCCGCGCAGGTCTGCACGGATATTGTGCTGGTGGGCATCGCGCAAACGATGCCGATCCAGCAGGGGATTCACGAAACAGGTTTCGCGGCAGACCGGCTTTACGTGTATGATACGCGCGAGGAAGCTATCGCCTGGTTCCAGCGCGAACTCAAAGGGGGCGATACGGTCCTGTTTTTAAATGATTTGCCGGATACCTACCTTTAACCTCACCCCCCGGCCCCCTCTCCACGCATGGAGAGGGGGGGTTAGGTCGAGCGCTGATTCCTCCTCTCCACCCAGTGGGGAGGGGGTTAGGGGGAGGGGCTAATCAGAGGATTACCTAACTTGGTTGTTAAAACCTATCAGGATAGGAAAAAATGATGAGTACTACCAAAAAAACAGTCGGCGTGATCTTTGGCAGCCGCACCGTTGAACATGATGTTTCGATTGTCACCGCGCAGCAAGTGATGCAGGCGCTCAGTCCGCAAAAATACGAGATTGTGCCGGTCTATATCACGCGCGATGGCAAGTGGATCACCGGGGATGCCCTCCGCGATCTGAAGAATTTCCAGAACGATAACCTCACCGAATTGATGGGCATCAAAGAAACGAGTCTTGCGCCGGATACCCAATACCGGGGCTTGATCACACCGCCCATCGCGGGACGCTTCGGCAAAAATCAGGTGCAGAAATTGGATGTCGTCTTCCCGGTGCTGCATGGCACACACGGCGAAGATGGCACGCTGCAAGGTTTGCTCGAACTGGCCGACCTGCCGTATGTGGGCGCGGGCGTGATGGCGGCAGCCGTATCGCGCGATAAGGGCATGTTGAAAGCGGTCCTGTCCTATCATGGGATTCCAGTCATCAAGCATGTCATGATTGCGCGTCACGAATGGATCGCCAATGCGAATGCCGTGCTGGAACGCATTGCCAGCACATTGACCTATCCCGTATTCGTCAAACCCGCCACGTTGGGATCAAGTGTGGGCGTAGCGCGCGCCGCCGACGCCGATCAAGCGCGGAATTATATCAACGTTGCCGCGAATTTTGATCGCCGGATCCTCGTGGAAAACGCGGTTGAAGGCGCTATCGAGATTAACTGCGCCGTGCTGGGCAACACGGAGATCAAACCATCGGTCCTGGAACAACCGATCAGCCTGGAAGAATTTCTCACTTACGAGGAAAAATACATGCGTACCGAAGGCCCCGCCGGGATGAAGGGCGCAGATCGCAAAATCCCCGCGCCGATCTCGGATGAACTCACGCAGCGCATCCAACAGATGGCCGTCGAAGCGTTTAAAGCGGTGGATGGGCGCGGCACAGCGCGCGTAGATTTCCTGGTGCGGGAAGACGCTGACGAAGTGTATCTGAACGAGATCAACATGATCCCCGGTTCGCTGGCGTTTTATCTCTGGCAGGAATCCGGTATGACCGCCGGGGAAGTGGTGGATCGCCTGATCGAATTGGCGTTTGACGCGCACGCCGAAAAGCGCAAGACGATGTACAACTACAAAACGAATTTGCTCGCGCACGCCGCCGCGCGCGGGTTGAAGGGTATGAA
>JAFGJA010000304.1 GCA_016929355.1 Anaerolineae bacterium
AGCCATCGCTCACCGCCGCCAACGCCCGCAGCAAAATCGTCACCGGAATGGTGCGCTTGCGGTTAAATTTGATCGCCAGATAATCGCTCTTGCGCGTTTCAAATTCCATCCACGCGCCACGATCCGGGATCATTTTAGCGGTAGATAGATGGCGGCCTGTGGTCCGGTCTTCTTCCGCGTCAAAATAAACGCCGGGCGAACGGATCAACTGGCTAACCACCACCCGCTCTGTCCCATTAATGATGAACGTGCCTTTTTCGGTCATCAAGGGGAAATCGCCCATAAAGATGTCCGAAATCACCACTTCATCGCTGGCCGCACGATTGACGAGCGCCACTTTGACATAAAGAGGAGCCGCGAACGTAATATCGCGTTCCAGACAAATTTCTTCTGGATATTTGGGTTCCTCAAACCAATAGTTCAGCCCAAATTCCTTTGCTTCAGGACCAGTCCCAGGGAAGTAGAGCCGCAGATTGCCATTGAAACTTTCGATGGGGCTGATCTCATCGAATAGTTCATACAACCCTTCTTCCAAAAATCGCCGGAACGATTCTAACTGGATTTCAATGAGAGAAGGAAGTTCCTGTATATCGTGAGTGCGTGCGTAATTCTTATCATCAAGCCGCCGCTGCATTCATCGCTCCTCGAAGATATGTTTCTGCCGACAGAACAAACAATAGCCACTCAACCGAATTCGATGGAGGTCAGAGGAATATGATTTTCCCCTTGTATTTCGAGTTCCGAGGTTAACATGTTATAGCTAGCTAGTATCGACTCTAGGGGTTTCCAGAACTATCAGTATATCATGGAACACAAATTTGTCAATAACTTTACCGGAAATTTCAAACAAAAACCACCAAGTTTGTGATTTTATGAGCAAATGCGCTAGATTTTTCTAAGACAAATCTAATGTTTGGCGATTAAATCAAACCGTTGTATAGTAAATCGCAGCCAATTGAGATCATTTTTCTCAAACTAATCAGGATTACTTAAATTGACCTCTTTAGGCGAATATCGCCGCAACAGAAGGGAGATTTTATGCGCAGGTTAGCTGACCTTTCACCGAGGCAGCAGCTTATCTTGGGCGGGGCGGCAGTGGGAGGACTGGTAGTGGTGATCGTGGTATTCCTCCTCATCGCCAATACAACCTCCAGCGCCGCCGTTGATCAGCCGATTGCCTTCAACCACAACAAGCATGTCAACATTGCCGAAAATGGTATCCAGTGCCAGTTTTGCCATACCGGGGTTTACACCTCGCCGGTAGCAGGCATTCCCAGCGTTGAGAAATGCATGGGCTGTCATGGGCACATCGCCACCGACAATCCTGAAATTGTCAAACTGACCGCATACTGGGAAAACCAGGAACCGATCCCCTGGCAGCGCGTCAACGAACAGCCGAGTTTTGTGTATTTCAATCACAGTTCGCATATCGCGTCGGGCGTGACCTGCGGGTCATGTCATGGCGATGTGGGCACGATGAAAACGGCTGAAAAAGTGGTTGATATGAACATGGGCTTTTGTTTGGACTGTCACACCCAGCAAGAAAATAAAGACGCCTTGATCGACTGCGTAGTCTGCCATCGTTAGGAGAATATTATGACACAATTTACACGCCGAGATGTGTTAAAGATTGGCGCGGCAGGCACCGCAACCGCTATTCTGGCTGGCTGTAGTCAGGATGCCGAACGGTGGGTCGAACTGGAACCTTATGTGCGTGCGCCGGAAGACCAACTCCCCGGCAATCCCACCTACTACGCAACCACCTGCCGGATGTGTCCGGCGGCGTGCGGCATATTGGTTAAGCTGACGAACGGGCGCGCCATCAAGATCGAAGGCAATCCGGAACATCCCGTCAGCCGGGGCAAGACCTGCGCGCGCGGACAAGCCGGACTCCAACTGCTCTACAACCCGGATCGCGTCACAACGGCGGTGATGCAAGAGGAACGAGGCAAACGCAAGTTCAAAGCGCTGGCATGGAACGAAGCGATCAACACCTTGATTAAAAAGATTGAAGCAGCAGACGGTCAGGTCGCGGTCTGGACCGGATCAACCACTTCCGGCCATCTCTATGATCTGTTTAGCCTGTTCACCGATGCTATCGGCTCGTCCGATCTCATTCGCTATGACCTATACAGCGCAATTAACGGCTATGCCGCATTGACCACGATCAGCGAACAATTAACCGGTCAAGCGGTGCTGCCCTCTTATGATCTGGGTCATGCTGACGCGATCTTCTCGTTTGGTGCGGACTTCCTGGGCACGTGGCATAACGCCAATGCTTACGGCGTCGAATTCGGCAACTTCCGCGATCAAGCCTATGGCAAACGCGGCTACCTGGTCCAGTTTGAGCCGAAAATGTCGATCACAGGCGCGAAAGCTGACAAATGGGTCCCCGTCAAACCGGGCGCGGAAGCGTTGGTCGCGCAGGCTATCGCGCGTATCATCGCGGAAGAAAAACTCGGTTCGCCGGAACGCATCGAACGCGCCGAAACACTCACGCCTGAAGTTGATCTGGAAGCGGCGGCGGCAGCCTGCGAACTGCAAGTTGAAGATTTGGTCACGTTCGCCCGCGCCTTTGCCGAAGCGGAACACCCCGTCGCGCTGCCCGGTGAAGCCTTGATTGGCCGCACCAACAGCTTAGATGCTTTGCTCGCCGTGCAAGCGCTCAATGTGATCGCCGGAACGGTAGGCGAAGCAGGTAGCATGATGATCACGCCGTCGCTATCAGGCAGCGAGATGCAGCCCGCAGCAGCATCCACGTTTGAGCAAGTACAAACTTTGGTCGAGCGCATGAACGCGGGCGAAATCAAAGTCTTGCTGGTGCATGGCGCAAATCCACTTTACGATCTGCCGGAATCGCTCGGCTTTGCGGAAGCCCTCGCAAACGTCGAAACAGTCGTATCCTTCAACCCCATGCTTGATGAAACCGCCGCTTACGCCGATTATATCCTGCCGAATCGCGTGTACCTCGAAGGCTGGGGCTATGAAGTCGTGAATCCCGGTTTCCAGGGCTTGCCGGTAGTCAGTGGACAACAACCCGTTGTCGGCCCGTTCCATGATGTTCGTGCGACAGGCGATGTGCTGCTGACCATTGCGCAGCGCCTCGATGCCACCGCCAGCACCCTCCCCTGGACCGATGAAGTCGCCTTCATCAAAGAGAAAATCACCAACCTCCCCGCCGGTATGTATGGCGGCGACGATCCCGACTTCCAATGGGCGCGTTATCAGCAGTTTGGCGGTTGGTGGCCGGAAACCGCCCCCGCCGACCCGATCACCGCCGACCTCGCGCAAGTGATCGAAGTTCCGGCCGCCGAATTTGACGGGGCAGAGGATGAATTCCCCTATTTTCTGCACCTGTATCTGCCCGTGTTGTTGAGTGATGGGAGCGGCGCGAATACACCCTGGTTGCAGGGTTCGCCAGACCCATTAACCACCATTTCGTGGCAAAGTTGGGTCGAGGCTAATCCCAAAACGGCGGATGAACTCGGTGTGAAAAATGGCGACATCGTGAAAATCGAATCGCCCAATGGCAAAATTGAAGCGCCGGTTTACGTCTTCCCCGCCATCCGCCCCGATACTATTGCGATCCCACTGGGCCAGGGGCACACAGATTACGGGCGCTACGCCAAAGAACGTGGCACAAACCCGGTCAATTTGCTCGGCACAACGCGCGATGGCAAATCAAATACAATTTGGGCATGGTCCAACGTGCGGGTGAAACTTGTTAAGACGGACGACACTCAAGACCTTGCGGTGTACGAAAGCAAAGCCGATGCCGCCAAAGACGCTCACGTCCCATTCTAAACGCAGCCCAGGAGCATAATTTTTATGTCAGAAGATACCAATAAACACGGACACAAATGGACGATGGTCGTTGATCTCGACAAATGCACGGGCTGTCAGGCATGTGTCGTCGCGTGTCACGCCGAGAACAACGTTCCCATCGCCAGTGAAGAGGAAGTGGTCAAAGGCCGCGCCATGCATTGGATGCGGATTGAACGCTATTGGGAAGGCGAATTTCCCGATGTGAAAGCGAAATTCATCCCGGTCTTTTGCCAGCAGTGCGGTGATGCCCCCTGCGAGCCGGTTTGCCCGGTCTATGCGTCATATCACAGCGAAGAAGAAAACGTCAATGTGCAGGTTTACAATCGCTGCATCGGGACGCGCTACTGCGGCAACAACTGCCCGTACCGCGTGCGCATGTTCAACTACCGCGCGCCGGAATTCGATGCCCCACTCGAACAGCAACTCAATCCCGATGTGACGGTGCGCGGCCCTGGCGTCATGGAAAAATGCACCTTTTGTATTCAGCGCGTGCGGCGCGGCGCAGAAACCGCTAATGCCGAAAACCGCCTCATCAAGGATGGCGAAGTCGTCCCGGCGTGTGTGCAAGCCTGCCCCACCAATGCGCTTGTGTTTGGTGATAAATACGACGAAGAAAGTCGCGTTGCCAAGCTGGTTCCTAATGAGCGCCAATTTAAGCTGCTCGAAAGTCTCGGCACGGAACCGGCAGTCTACTATCTGAAAGGGGGCGAGACTCATGTTGGAGAGTAATGCTCAACGCGGACCCTATTGGGAGCAGACAACTCCTGAAGACGAACGAATCGCGCATCAGATCGAGCATGGGCGTGAAGAACACTTACTGCTTGATCCACGTCCCCCGGCAGAGTTGAACGAACTCGCCCTCGCCACCATGAAAAAAACCGGTCCCGCGTTCTGGATCGCCGTGTTAGGTTTAGGCAGCCTATCATTGATATTCGCGTTGACCTGGGTCACGCAAATCTTCAATGGCGTTGGCATTACGGGTCTCAACCGTTCGGTGATGTGGGGACCGTATATCGCCAACCTGATCTACTTCATCGGTATCGGTCACGCGGGTACGTTCATTTCTGCCGCGCTGCGCATGATGCGGATGGATTTCCGCCGCCCGATTGCGCGCGCCGCCGAAACGATCACATTGTTCGGGCTGGCGATGGCGGGTCTATTCCCGATCATTCATGTTGGGCGTGTGTGGAAATTGTTCTATATGATCCCGATCCCCAACCAGCGCGATCTGTGGCCGAATTTCCGTTCGGCGCTGTTCTGGGATATGTCCGCGATCACGACCTACATCATCGGCAGCACACTGTTTATGTATATCGCGCTTATCCCCGATCTGGCGATGGCGCGCGATCATACCGATGGTTGGCGGCGCAAGTTATACGGCGCGCTGTCGCTCGGTTGGCGTGGCACAACGGGTCAATGGCACAAGTTGGAAGTGGTGAGCAATATTCTCAGCTTTGTGATCATCCCCGTGATGTTCTCGGTCCATACGGGTGTATCGTGGAACCTGTCGATGTCGGTCCAACCCGGCTGGCACAGCGCGATCTTTGGCCCGTTCTTCGTGGTCGGTGCGCTTTATTCAGGCGTGGCCGCCGTGATCATCGTGATGATTTTCGTGCGCAAAGTGCTGAAATTCGGCTACTTTATCCGCGATGAACACTTCAATGCGATGGGCATTTTCTTGTTCATCCTGATGATCGCCTGGGTCTACTTCTATTTCGCGGAGTGGATTACCAACTGGTACGGCAATCTGCCGCCCGAAGTCGCCATTCAAGAGATGCTGACCGGCCCGCTTGCGCCATTGTTCTACCTGATGTTGTTTGCGAATATCATCGTGCCGCTTGTCCTGGTGTTTAAGCGTGTCCGCACGAATCTACCCGCCATGCTGGTGATCTGCATCTTCATCCAGATCGGCATGTACCTGGAGCGCGTGATCATCGTCGCCGGGTTCCTGTCACGGAACGAACTGCCGTTCAACTGGGTCGATTATGTGCCGCAGTTACCGGAAACCATCATCACCATCGGTACGCTGGCAACATTGGGCCTGTTGTATCTGATCTGGACGCGCATTGTGCCGATCATCCCGCTCTGGGAAGTCTACGAGGGACAGGCGATGCAGAGTACACGTCGCGTGGGTCGGGCCGTTGTCTCAACGCGGACCGACGCGCACTAGGAGGAGGGACACTATGGCGGATTTAATGCTGCTTGGCTTATTTGATAATGTCGAAACCACAGCCGATGTCATCGACGATGTGCGCGATCTGGGCGTGAGCGATGCGCAACTGGAAGTGTTGTCGAACATCCCCTATCCAGCCAAGTTTTTTGGGCTGAAAACACCGGGTCTGATGTTCTGGCCGTTTGTTTTTGGCGGCGCGATCTTGGGCGCATTGGTCGCGTATTTCATCACGTTTATCACGCCCGACCTCTACCCGATCCATGTCGGCGGGCAGGAACTTACCCCTGTCCCGCCCACTGCGATCATGTTCTTCGAG
Organism: Anaerolineae bacterium; assembly: GCA_016929355.1. GTDB lineage: Bacteria > Chloroflexota > Anaerolineae > Aggregatilineales > Aggregatilineaceae > JAFGJA01. The sequence continues at coordinate 6,315 of JAFGJA010000304.1, forward strand.
TTTATTTCGCTGTTCTCGATGCTAGGGGCGTTTATCGGCTTTTTGCTGCAAAATCGCTTCCCGATTCTGGTCCGCGAAATGTACGACGAACTGATCACTGATGGTTACATCGGTGTCCAGGTACAGATCGAAGAATCGGTTGCCGAACAGGTAATTGGTGTCTTTGAAAAACATCACGCGCATAAGATCAACCGTGAATTAGCCTCTGAATTCAAACCCCAGGGCATCCGGCATCTGTTTTTCTGGGGTGCGGTGGCTGGTGGTGGATTAGTTGTGATGCTCGTGCCGTTGTTGGTATCGTATGAAAAAATCCCACTGCCCTGGATCAATAAAATGAATCAGACAGTGGTGGTCGGCTATCAGGAAGGACCACGCTTGGCTGCGCCAGAGGAAGCCGTGCCATTCCAGGGACCGCGTTTGATCGCCGGTCAACCGGGAACTGAACCGCTTGAGGCAACAGAATCGTCCATCGCGCGCGGAGCAGCGCTGTTCCAGCTTCACTGTGCGATCTGTCACGGCGAAACCGCGCAAGGTGATGGCCCATTAAGCGGTTATTACACCGCCGATCACGGTTTCCCGGTAGGCGTTCCGGCCCTGGCGGGTAAAGGCTATCCCGGCTCCTACATCTTTGAAGTCGTGACCAATGGCCGCGTCGGGCAAACGGATGATGGCACAGAATTTATCAAGATGCCGAGTCTGGTCGAAAACGTCAGTCCCGGTGATACCTGGGACATCATTAATTACATCAACAGTCTGGATGCTGAATAAATAACTTGCGTTTTCATGGAGGAAGTTGTGTCTAAACGAATCTGGATCATGCTAGCAGTGGCGTTGGTGTCGGTGCTGGCGTTGAATGCCTGTGGGAGTGGCGATCTGGCAGAAGATTTAACGCCGATTCCCACGCTGCCACCCGGCGAAGTACCAACCCTGGTTGAGCCTGTCGAAAGCAGCGCCCCTGTCGCCGCCGAGAGTGACAGTTTGAGCGAGGAAGAACTGGTCGCATTAGGCGAGGAAACATTCGGGACGAACTGCGCCTTCTGTCATGGGACCGAGAATGGGGCTGGCCCGGCATTCCCCGGTATGGCAGCGCGCGCCACCGAACAGGTTGAGGGGCAATCCGCCGCCGATTACATCCACGAATCGATTGTTGATCCTGGCGCGTATGTTGTCGAAGGCTTTGGGGCCATGCCACCCGTGGCCGGTCAACTCAGCGACACCGAAATTGCAGGGCTGGTCGCCTACATCCTCGCCCAATCAGGCGATGGCGAAATGGCGGCAGAGATCGAAGAACCGGAGCCTGCCGAGGAACCCACTGAAGAACCAACGGCTTCACCCGAACCCACCGCAGAGCCGAAACCGACTGAGGAACCAAAACCCGCCACAGAAATAGAAATTGACCTGGAACTGGGGGCAACACTGTTTGCGAGCAACTGCGCGGCGTGTCATGGCGCGACAGATGGCCCTGGCCCGGCGCTCACGGGCATGGCAACCCGCGCGGCAGAGCAGGTAGAAGGCCAATCGGCGGAGGACTATGTGTATGAGTCCATTGTTGATCCGAGCGCCCATGTGGTGGAAGGTTACAGCAACATCATGCCTAAAGCCTATGGCAGCCAGTTTAGCGAGAGCGAATTAGCGAGTATTGCGGGCTACATCCTGACAGAAACCAGCGACAACATGAGCGCTGAAACGGCTCCCGCAGAAACCGAATCAGATACGGATACAGAAGCTGATACGGAAGAAACCGCCGTCGAGGGTAATCCCGAAGCAGGCGAGCAAGTCTTTCAGGCGAATTGCGCGGCCTGTCACGGGGCAGAAGATGGCCCTGGTCCAGCGCTTACGGGTATGGGAGAACGCGCCGCCGAACGGGTCGAAGATCAATCGGCAGAAGAGTATTTGCATGAGGCCATTGTTGATCCGAGTGCCTATGTCGTCAAGGGATTTGGCGACATTATGTCCCAAGCCTACGCCGATCAATTCTCAGAGAGTGACATCCTCAATCTCATTGCGTATCTCCTGACGCAATAGCGGCTTCTGTTTATTTCACGTTTACCGGCGGGGCGATGTTCGAAGCGGGCATCGCCCCGGTTATTTTTATTAACTGGTTTGTTGGGCTAGCTCGTGGTAGGATCATGCCCAGATTAGTGATCGTATCCTGCCGTGATCGAGAAAAACTATGTCCCGGAATCACCGCCATTTGTTCCTAGTCGGATTTCTGATCGCGCTGATCATGTTTGTGACATTCAACAGCGCCTTTAGCCATCTGATCAGGGCGCAAGGAAATCCCACCGCCACGCCGAATATCAATTGGGTGAGCGAACCACTCGGTATTGTGGTGCGCAGTGGTCCCGGCTTCAATTACGATCAGATCGGCCAACTGCCAATCGGCACATGGGTGCAGCCGTTAGCGCGCAATGGGACCGGTGATTGGATTCTGATCAGTTATCTCACCACTGACGGATGGGTTGCGTTCGGTGGCGTGAGTTGGCGGCAAAATGTGTCCGCGCTCCCAGTCATTGAGGATGCCGAACCCACCCCAATCAGCCCTCCGCTCAACTACCATACGCCCAGTGGCCCCACGCGCACCCCTAATGCGAATTGGGTCGATGTGGGCGGGGATGGCGCTTATGTCCGCTCAGGGCCGGGGCGGGGGTATGTGCCGGTAGGATTGCTTTTTACCGGAGATGTGGTTGATCCAGTAGGGCGAGATACAGCGTTCGATTGGGTATTAATTCGCCTGGGCGATGGTTACGGCTGGGTCCGTTACGATCTGGTTGTGTGGACCGAAGATATTGAATCGTTGACTATTGTTGATGTGCCAAATCTGACCCCGGATTTTACCGAAGTGCCGATCCTGCCGACGAACACCGCCACCGCGACAGCCACCATCCCGCCGACACAAACACACACGCCCACGCCAAGTGATACGCCGACACACACATCGACCTCAACCGCAACAGCGACAAAAACACCAACCAACACGGCAACATACACACCAACCGCAACACACACGCCAACACTAACAACGACTTATACGAACACGCCTGCACCAACAGTCACTGCGACGGATACGACTACACCTACATACACGCCGACCAACACATACACGGCAACGCTCACACCTTCGCCCACCGATACCGCAACAGTCACACACACATCAACCGCGACACACACGCCAAGCGCTACTTATACGGATACACCCGAACCAACGGCGACGCATACAGCAACATCCAGTAATACGCCCACTGCGATCCCAACGACGACAGATGTACCAACCGACGAACCAGCCCCGGTCATTGTGTTACCAACGGCGACGCTGACCCATACGACTACCTATACTGCCACACCCAGCACAACGCCAACAGCGACGGCAACCCCAACAGCGACGGATACGGATACGCCTACACACACGCCAACGCACACGCCGACCAATACACCAACCGCCACGGATACGGATACGCCCGAACCAACGGCGACCCACACAGCGACTTACACAGCAACCCATACGCCTTCACTCACACCAACCCATACGGCAACGGTAACACATACCACAACCGCCACACACACGGCGACAGTAACGCCAACACCATCACCCACCAGCACACAGACATCGACTCCGACGCCATTAGCAATCGCAGGCGCAGAAACGGGTGATAATAGCGGTGTGAGTGATGATATAGAAACAGATAATGCAGGCAATGTCTCGCTTTGGACAGTCTTAGTCATCGGAGCCGGGCTTGGCCTGATAATGTTATATGTCGCCATCTATGTGGTAAACGCTGCCAATTTAGATCGCTATCACGATGGATTTGTGCTTAACGTGTGCCCGGTCTGTGTTGAGGGAAACCTATCGATTGAAGAGCGCAAATACCGGCAGTTCGGTATTCCGCGTGTACGGCGTGTGGTACGCTGCGATCACTGCCGCTCTGTGCTGCGTCAGGTTAGCGTGAAGCGCTGGCGGTATGCCGTGGATAACCTGGAAAACTCTGATCTGTACGATAAATATAACAATCAGGTCTTGACCGAAGACGAACTGATCGACATTCTGGGCACGCCACCACAGTATATCGAAGATGACAACATGCTGTAGCGAATCGGCTACGTTGACCAAACATACAACGGGGCGTATGGTGGTTTTATGCATCATACGCCCCGACAAATTCTAATTGCCAGAGAAAAGCTTAGTCACACCACACTTCATTCACACTGAAACTCAGCCCCACCCAACCCCAACAGGTAATCAAACGCGGTTAAAGCCGCTTTTTCGCCATCGCCCAAGCCCATCAAAACCTGGAACGTCATAGCGTTCGTGACATCACCCGCCGCAAAAAAGCCCGGCAAACTGGTACGATTGCGCTCATCCACTTTAATGAACCCGCATTCATCCACATCAACCAGATCGAGAACCAGATCAGAATAGGGGATTAATTGCTTCTCGATAAACACAACATCCGTCGCAATCTCTTGGTGACGCCCCTCTTGCACGATCACCACACTCCGCGCGTAATTATCGCCCTTGACTTCGATCACTTTGGAGTGGCGCTTGACCACAACATTGTCGGCAGACAACACATTCTGCCCAACAACCGTATCCAGATCGCCATCCGACTCGGCAATGAGAATCACCTGGGTGGCAATGCGCGATAATTCGGCAACGGCACGCAAAGCCAGCATTTCATCCCCAACGACAACCGCATTGCGATCCACCATCAACGGCGCATACGTCATGGCGCTGTAGCATAATCCGCGCAGTTCGAATTCATCTTCGCCGGGGACACCTAACCGTTGCCCATACGCCCCGGTTGCAAAAATGATCGTCTGCGTGTTATACGTCTGCCCCTCCGCAACTAAGACACAAAATGTCCCATCATCACGGCGTTCGATGCCATTCACCTCGGCGCGTACACGCATAAAATCCAGGTAATCCAATTGGGTGCGAAAACGCTGAATCGTTTCGTCACCCACCGCAACCTGATAATCCTCGACCCAGGGCAGTTTCAACTGGCGTTTTGTGCGTCCGCCTAAACCTTTTGAAATAAATAACGCATCCATTCGTTTACGGACCGCATAGGCTGATGCTGCCAAGCCCGCCGGACCACCGCCAATAATAATAACTTCATGCATGATTTAGTCTCCTTACTCATTCCCCGCATCACATGCTTCAGGAATGAAACCTGCGTATCTCAAAATAATAGTCATGTTGCGCGCACCTCAGATCATACGACCTGCGCGACGCCTTGCCGCTTATGCTTCCCCCCCGTCCTCGGCTTCGGGGGCTTCAGGAATAAATCCCTCGCGCATCAGCATATGGGTCATATCGCGTGACACACGAATCATCTTGGCCGCAAATTCGTATTCTTCATCGTATTCTACCGCCACCCGCGCGACACCTTGTTCCTGTGCTTTCATCGCCACTGCCGCCGCCTGACGCGGGAAGATGTCCCAATCATCCATCGTCGGCAGAATGTGTTCTGGCCCTAAGCCCTGTTCTTCGACCATGCCAGCTAACGTTTCCGACGCCACAATCGCCATCTCATCGGTGATTGTTAGCGCGCGCACATCCAATGCGCCGCGAAAAATGCCGGGGAAGACCAGGGAATTGTTCACTTGATTCGGGAAATCGGAACGCCCAGTAGCCATCACCGCCACGCCTGCTTCCTTCGCTTCCCAGGGCCAGATTTCGGGGATCGGATTGGCCCCAGAAATCACAATCGAATCTTTCGCCATCGTCTTTACCCACTCTGGCAAAATGGTGCCTGGTCCCGGCTTTGAAAACCCGATCACAGCATCCGCACCACGCATTGCCACATCAATACCTCCTTCGAGTTCTTCGGGATTGGTAACGCTGCATAGATGCCACTGCTGCACGAATTCCGCCCGGCGCAGGTAAATATCGCGGCGATATTTGCCCAGCGTGCCATTCACATCCACCGCAATGCAGTTAGCCGGATCAACACCGTAGCTGAACAGCAACCGCGAACATGCCACATTAGCGGCTCCGGCTCCCACAAACGCGATGCGCATGTCTTTGAGTTCCTTGCCAACCACTTTCGAAGCGTTGATCATAGCGGCGAGAACAACGGCGGCAGTCCCCTGTTGGTCATCGTGCCAGACGGGGATTTCGGCTTGCTCACGCAAGGTATCCAGAATACGGAAACACTTCGGTTGTGAAATGTCTTCCAGATTCACACCGCCTAAACCCGGTTGCAGCGCCAGCACCATTTCGATAATCTTATCCGGGTCTTTGGTATCCAGCATAATGGGAAACGCATCAATCCCACCCAGGTATTTATAGAGCAATGCCTTCCCTTCCATCACCGGCAAGCCCGCTTTAGGACCAATATTGCCCAAACCCAAAACGCGCGTCCCATCCGAGATCACGGCAATGGTATTCCACTTACTGGTGAGTTCATACACTAAGCTGGGGTCTTGCTGAATCTGGCGGCAGGGTTCGGCTACACCGGGTGTATACCAATAGGCAAAATCTTGAAAATCGCGTACTCGACAGCGCAAGGCCGTTTGCGTCTTACCTCCATAGAAGCGGTGCAGACGCATCGACTCGGCAGCCGGTTTTTTGGCTTTTTCGAGCAATTCCTCTTTAGTGATTTTTGTATTAACCATTTTTACTCCTCAAAAATTTTTGGTGAAATATATGAAGGTAAATAGAATAAATACTACCCTATACATTTTGTTATTTTTCATTATAGGACACTTTTAGGATCAGCGCGGTGGCATGTGACAAATGACACTGTTTAGCGCATCTGGTTTGCGCGTTCACAGGCGGCAATTGATTGACTTTTCCCTCAAGGTATGTTCCAATAAAGAGTGGACTATACCACTCTATGCCACAAGGCAGGTAAAGGATAAGCACAATGATACAGGTTCCGCCTAATGTCACCTGGGCGATGCTGCACCCGGAGTTCTGGCTAGATCGTGTATCTGCGCCAGACTCCGTACTGCTGGACTCCGGCGCAGTTGCAGCGTTCAATGCGCGGGTGTATGAGATATTACAAATGCCGCGCGTACTCGATCTACCGGACACGTTCAGTCGAGAGGAAGTACAAGCGCGCGTGCAACAGGCGTTGCTGTCCAAGCGTCAATACTATGATGTAACCGGCGCGCCCGTTGATTATGACACACTCGAACGTGAAACTTTGGCGGCTATTCCGGCATTGGACTCATTTCCCATTCGTTTTGGGTTAACCTCGCAACGCACGGATGTAAGAAGTCTACCCACACATAAACCGCTCACGACTGAACCGTTTCGTTTTCCCTTTGATCGCGCGCAGGAAACAACGATTGATGTCGGGTGGCCGGTAGCGGTGTTGTTCGATCTGGCTGACTGGTCATTTGGCCTGACGCCGTATTATTGGGGGTGGATACGTCGCGCCCATATCACTAGCGGCACACGCACGGAGGTCGAAGCCTATACGCAAGCTGAATCATTCGTAGTGACAGTGAATCCACGCTGCGGGCTGATCAACACCCTGACCGGCGAATTTCTCGCGGCGCAAATGGGCACAATTTTCCCGCTCGCAGGCGAACAAACCGACGTGTACCGGGTGCATTTGCCGGTTCCTGTTCAACCAAACAGTCCCTTATTTGCTGCTGGATTCGCCCCGAAAATCTTTAACGATTTCCAACCCGGCTATTTGCCCTTCACCATGCGCACCATGATAACGCAAGCCTTCAAGCTCCTGGGCGAAACGTATGCCTGGGGCGGCTCACGGATGGGGATTTTTGGGCGGGATTGCTCACGCTTCATCCGGGATGTGTATGCCACCATGGGCGTGCTGCTGCCGCGCAATGGCAACGAGCAACGCCGCGTGTGTACGACCCAAGTCGCATTTACACCGGATATGTCGGATGCAGATCGCAAAGCGGTACTATGTGAAAAAGTCACACCCGGCGCGATTCTCGAATTTCCGGGGCATGTGATGCTCTATCTCGGCTGTGTGGATGGCGAACCGTATATCATCCATGACACCAGCGCGGGAGCCTACAACGAAATTATCGTGTCCGATCTCTCATTGGGTCATGATCGGGAATCCGGTTCGCTGCTGCGGCGGCTCGCTTATGCAGTACTGCCGCGCTAACACAGAAAAATTGATTAAGGAGCAAATTAGCTGTGCCCCATTTGAATGATACATCTTCTGAGCAAGCGATCAATGTGTTGTCGGCGGCGGCAAATGAAACCATCGAGCAGGTTATTAAGCCACATCTGAACGAAACGTTTCCGGCGTTAACGCTGGCTGTCGTCAAGAATGGCGAAGTGTTATTAAACGCGGCCTGGGGTTGGCTTGATCCCGAAGACCAAACGTTACCCATCATGCCGGATACACTGTTCGATCTGGCATCGGTGAGCAAAATTTTCGCCACCACCACCTTTTTAACGCTGGTTAGCGCAGACAAAGTTGCGCTTGATGATCCCTTAGAGAACGTGATCCCCGAATTTGCTGAATCGGGACCGCGTGCGATAGATGGCGGGCAAGACCCGGACACCAAAGCAATGCTGCCGACACCGGATGAATTACGCGATCAAACCGTCGATCCGCGCGAAGTCACCTTTCACCATCTGCTAACGCATACCTCCGGCCAATCGCCCTGGCGCGATGTCTTCAACGCTGCCGGACCTGCGCCGGTTCCGCCAGATCAGCCCGATCCGATTTCCCGTGCGGAACGGTGGGCGAAAGCATTGCACGCACTCTGCAACTATCCGTTTGTCGGGCAGCCGGGCGAGGGGGTGGTCCGGTACAGCGATCTGGGCTTGATGCTGGTTGGTGAAGCCGCCAGCCGGTTGCACGGCACACCGGGCGATCTGGAAGCGGCGGTTCAGGCACGGCTGTGTGAGCCGCTCGCGTTGGCGCGAATCACGTATAATCCGCTCCAACATGGCTACACACGCCAGCACGTCGCTCCTGCCGAGGACGATCCAACCTGGCGCAGGCGGCGTATCTGGGGCGAAGTGCATGACGAAAATGCTTCGGGATTGGGCGGAGTCGCCGGACATGCGGGCGTTTTCGGCACGGCGCGCGATGTAGCGGCGCTGGGTCAAGCGTGGCTGGATCGTGATCCGCGCCTGGGCATCGATCCCGATCTGATGGCGCTGACAACGCGCGAACACGCCCAAACAGACGGCATCCGGCGCGGGCTGGGTTGGCAGATGAAAACACAGGAAGGCTCCTGGGCGGGCGATCTGGCGCATCCTGACACCTACGGCCATACGGGATTTACCGGCACATCGTTATGTATTGATCCCTCGCGCCAGCTTGTGATCGCGATCCTGACAAATCGAGTGTATCCAGGCCGTGAAAAACCGGGCATTTATCCCTTCCGCCGCGCGCTTCACGCCGCGCTGATGGCGATTACGGACGAACTATGACCTACGTAATGGGCGTGGATGGCGGGGGTAGTACGATCCGCGTCGTGATCGTGACACCTGATCTCACCGTTGTGGGACAAAGTGCCGGATCAACGGTGAATCCGAGCGTAGTCGGGCATGATCGCGCCGCCGCGCTGATCCAGGATGCCATGCAGCAA
>JAFGJA010000305.1 GCA_016929355.1 Anaerolineae bacterium
GCTCGTGCGATCTGTTCTTCAAGTGCGCTGTTCCAGAGACTCATCTGCTCACCTCATCCATAATCAAAGCGGCCACAAATGGCCCTCGATAGATCAATGCCGACCAATATTGTACTGTTTCGACACCTAAATTGCGGAAATTTTGGTAAGTTTGACAGTCTGACACCCCGCCGCAGCCGATCACATCCACCGGATAATCGTGTTTGGTCCGTTCCTGCATCAAAATCGCGGCTGTTTCGAGCGCGTGATCATGCAAGCGCCCCCCCGCGACTCCGGCGGTGATCGTGGGATCATCGGGCGTGGGCGCGGGGAGGGTGTTGGTAGCGATCACCGCCCGCACACCCGTTTCAGCAAAAACACCCATCAGCGCACGGTATTGTTCAACGGAAAGAGTCGGCCCCACTTTGACCCATAATGGAATTTGCCGCCCAACAACAAGGCGTGCTTCACGTAGGTCATTCACGGCAGCATGGCACAATTGGCGCGTTTGATCGGCGGTCTGGTTGCCACTCGGATCATCTTCCGTATTGGGGCAACTCAGATTCAGCGTGAACCATGTCGGGTAAACGCCAGCTTCAATGAATGCGCGCAGCCCGGTTAACACTTCCTCAGTTTGCTGGTCGGGATCGTCCACGCCGGGACTGATCGCAATGTTGATCCCGAACTGATCCGGTAGATGAGCGATGCGCGCGCCGAGAAAGACCGCCGACGCCTTGACGCCGGGATTGCGCAGTCCAACCCGGTTTTGCGTCGATTGCGTTGGTACATCGCGCCATACCACCGTACCAGGGTTGCCTACACGCGGCCAGCGCGTAAACGATCCGTATTCGACCAAACCAATCAAGCGCGGCACACTGCGCCAGCCGGGAATGATGTTGTGACCGCTTTGGACTGCCGCTAACGCTGCGTCTTCGCTGGTAAAACCATCCCCTTTGACGAGTCCCGCCGCCAGCATAAACGGCCTGTTCAGCGTGACACCCCCTGTTGTAATCGGCTGGTTTGGCAGCGTGAGCGCTTGCCCTACCCCGAACAACGTATCTAGCCATGCCTGATAATCGGCCCAACGCAGTAAATGCATCATGCGCTCGTGGGCTTTTTGCGCCGACGAACGAAAGATCACCGGACGCATGTATTCGGTATAAATGGGATTACTCACACGCAACAACGCAGATCGCAGCATCAGGCTTGCTCCCCGAATAGATTTTGTCCAAACCCGGACGCGACTAACACATTTTCCCCATCGAACACCTGTGTGCCCCTGATCCAGACTTCGCGCACTGCGCCGACTACCCGCATCCCCTCAAATGGCGACCAGCCACACTTGGTCCGCAGATTGTCGCGCTTGATGTCGTAAGCTGCATCAATGTCCACAAGGGTATAAGTATCCGCGCCAGGAGTGAGCTTGAAAATCTTCTGCGCGTTGAGTGCCAGCAGATCGACTAACTGCGTTTCCGTGATGCGCCCATCACGCAGTGCGGTACACATCAGGGGCAGCGTAGTTTCCAAACCCGGCACGCCAAACGGTGGCTTATCGGACTCTTTTTCCGCCAGCGTGTGCGGCGCGTGATCCGATTCCACCACATCCACAATCCCATCCGCGATTCCAGCCCACAGCGCATCCTGATCGGCCTGTGTTTTGAGTTCGGGTTTCATGCGTCCCAACGCTCCGAGGCAATTCACATCCATTTTGGTCAAAAAGAGGTGATGCGGGGTAACGCCAACCGATACCGGCAAACCATCCGCCTTCGCCGTGCGCAGCAGATCAATTTCTTCGGCGGTGCTGATGTGGCAAAAATGCGTCCAGGTGCGATATTCGCGCACCAATGCCAAAATATCCGCGACGGTTTGCCCCTCGGCGTGAACGGCGATCACGCGCGGCGGTGGCCACGCGGCATAGATACGATCCCGCAGCACCTGATCCTCAATCAGCAGATCGCCGGTTGTCTGGTTGTTGTAAATTTTCAATCCGCACACTGCATTAAAAATCGCCGCATATACGGCAGTATTATCAGCCTGACTCGCGCCAAAATAGATGCCCCAATCGCACACCGCATCACGACCCATTGCGGTAAGTTTGCGATCTAATGCGGTCTGATCTGTGGTGGTGGGGGGCGTGTTGGGCATATCGAAGATCGCCCAATACCCACCCGCCAACGCCGCCGCCGTTTCGCTGGCAAAGTCCGCTTTGTAGTCCCACTCCATACCCCGCAGGTGAACGTGCGGATCGACCATACCGGGAATTTTGATCGTGCGTGCCATTGTTTTTTTGTCCTGAGTCTGCTATCCCAAAACGTATACTGTTGCGCGCCGAGTCCGCCTCACCCTCAGCCGCAAATGCGGCTTGCCGATGCGAACGCATCGGCAGCGTGACCATAGTCACGCGAGGGTGAGGCGTTGTGAACGAGCATTACACCCACAACCCACCCAATACCTTCGCCAACAACGCCATACGCACAAACATGCCATTTTCCATCTGCTGGAAATACACCGCGCGCGGGTCTTCATCCAACAGATCGTGATCGGCAGGCGTGCCCATCTCGTGCTTGCGGGGCAAGGGGTGCATCAGGATCGCATCGTCTTTAGCCTGCGCGAACACAGGCGGCGTCATGATAAACTGGTCCTTGATCGCTGCGTAATCAGCGGGGTCCGCGAAACGCTCTTCTTGAATGCGCGTCCAGTAAATAACATCGCTATCGGCTAAGACATCCTGCAACGTATCGGTTTTATAAACCTCGATGCCCCGTTCGCGCACAAACGAGACAATATCATCCGGCATTTGGAGTTCATCCGGTGCAACAAAGTTAATTTTTGCGCCCGTCGCTTCATAACGCGCGATCAATTTTGCGAGCGAATGCACCGTGCGCCCATGTTTCAGATCGCCCACCAGCGTGATCTGCTGTCCATCGATCTGGCCCTTCTGGTCATAAATGGTGAAGCAATCGAGAAGCGCTTGTGAAGGATGTTCACCAATACCATCCCCACCGCTAATAATGACCGGACTGCGCTCAATTTGCTCAGTCAGCCGATCCAGATAATACGCCGCTTCGTAAGATGATCCCACATCCGGGTGGCGCAGCACAATCACATCGGAGTAACACCCCACTGCTCGCACGGTATCTGCCAGATTTTCACCCTTATACACGGACGAAAACCGCACACCATTACTCGCCGCAACCACTTCCCCACCCAACCGGCGCATAGCCGCCTGAAAGGACAGATCGGTACGGGTGCTGGCTTCATAGAACAAAGTCGCCATCATCCGCCCGGCGCAAAGCTGCAACAGGCCGCGATCCTGCTGGCGTAGGCGCTTGCGAATAGATGAGGTCGCATCAAACAGAATTTCGAGATCGTGCCGGTCAAATTGGTTCACCGAAATAATATGTTTATGGGTAAAATTACCATCGATTTTGGGCGGCTGATAATCCAACAGGAACCGGGAAGATTGGCGTAGATCGACGTGCTGCAATACATCCTGAGACATGGAAAAACCTCCAACATGCAAAAAAAAACCACCTGAATGGTGGTTTATGCGATCAAAAAATGGATTTTAGGAGGCTGCGAAAAACCAACACACCGGCACTCCAACTCAGTTACCGAATCAAATTGGGCGGGGTGGTGTGTGGTGGTATAGTCTTGCGCTGCAACCATTGGCAACCTCGATATAATCCACATGAACAGAGAGGGGCCAATTGTCTGGACTCAGAGTCCCTAGACCCTGAGATTTGAGTGTAGCAAAAATGAAGGGGTCCGTCCAGAGTGAATTCTTTGGCTGGTTTTAACAAAAAACCGCCCTCCAGGTTGGAGAGCGGTTCTCGTTAGCAAGCTATGTAGCTAGCCTGCGTGGTCTAGATTATTTACCGGCCCGCCCGATATTCGCGCCATTACTGGCGTTTTCTTCGCTGGGACTGTCTTCAGGATACTGATCCGCTTCAGGATCGTCGGTCAACTGACCGGCTTGTTCGTCAACCTTGATCGGAGCCGCATCCATCGGCAGGGCTGAAGTTTCGAAGATGTTAGCATCTTCGGTGATGTCCGAGGTGAAGACCAGGGTCGGACCATCACAGTACCAGGTCGGCGCGTAGTCTTCAATATCGTTGTCCGTAACCAGACGGGTCAGTTCGCTGTTGAATTCGTACACGTAGATGTCCGTGTCGCCATCCAGGTCAGACTGATAACCCAGCAGCGTATCATCCGGCGAGAACGCATGGTTCAGCGCATTACCAGCCGGATCACTCACGGCCATCACATCAGAACCATCTGCATTCATCACATAGATGACATTGTTGCCATTCTCACCAGTCGGTGAAGTGAAGGCGATCAGCGTACCATCGTGCGAGAACTGCGGGTCGTGAGCGTCAACATCACCGAAGGTCAATTGCTTCACCTCAAGGGTAGCAACGTTCAGCGAGAAGACCTGCGATACACCGTCAATGATGCTTTCGTAGACCAGCGTCGCACCATCGGGGGACCAGAAGGGATTCAGGTCCGGCACGAAGTTGTTGGTCAGACGTGTTTCAGCACCCGTCGCAATGTCCAGCAGATACAGTTCCCAATTACCGTCGCGCGTTGACTGGAAGGCAATCTGATCGCCCGCCGGGGACCACGCCGGGTCCGTATCAATGGCATTGACGGTGAAGGTCGCACGACGCTGCTCAGTACCATCAGCTTTACCGAGGTAGATTTCCCAGTTGCCATCACGGTTACTGGCGAACGCGATCCATTCCGCATCAGGCGAGCGAGCCGGGTTAATGTCGAAGACATTCTCACCAACACCCTGGGTCAAGTTCGGATCGGCATCGGCGGGCATACTGGCCGACTTACCAATGCGGAAGACTTCCCAGTCACCGGTCTGCAACGTGTGGTACAGGAGCCAGTCGGGGCAAACTGCGCCGCCAACTGCAATCGGCGACCATGCAGGCCGTGCTGCTTCTTCACTGCTGCACGCGGGGGCTGTTTCAGCGACTACCGGGAACCCATTCGGGCCAGTGGCAGTTGTGACTTCGCAAACCACTTCGGTTGTGTCATCATCGTCGCCAGTGTCGTCATCATCACCGACATCGTCATCATCGTCGCCGGTGTCATCGTCGTCGTCACCAGCAGGCACTTCACAGCCGTTCGCCAGGATACTCAGATCGCCCTGACCCGGATAGGTCACACCATCGTAGACATAC
>JAFGJA010000306.1 GCA_016929355.1 Anaerolineae bacterium
CATGAAGGGCTGGCAGACGTACTGCGCAAGCATCTGGCGACGGAATAACGGGAACATTTCACAAAAGTTCAGGAGGGGAGCACCCATGTGTGCTCCTCGTCGCGCAGCGCACGACACGCAGCACAGCCACGCCGGGCGGACACGCTGGTCCGCCCCTACCTCAACATAAACTAATTTGACTGAAGTTATGCATTTTTTGGTCTTGATCGTTCCTCTGCAAATGAATCCAAGTTGTCAGTTATTAGTTTTCAGCAAACCCTGAACCCTTCGCTAGCGCTTGACAAGACATTACTAATAACTTATAACTTCTTGTTCCTGATAGAAGAGCCATCATTGCTCGAAACCGTCGAAAATCCCAAAGTGCATAACTTGAGTAATTTGAAATATCTCCCTGAACAACCGCCAACAACCTGGCGGGGGCTGGTGCGCGCCAAACATCTTACCAATCCTATTGATTTGCATTTTGCATAAAATAAACTACCCTCTAACGTATCCAAAACGCGATCATACTTCTGTACTATGACGGCGGGCCACAAATCGGGTACAATAGAGCATGTGGGTCTACCTAGTGAACGCGAGAAAATCACATCATGTCTTTTATCCTGATCGGTCTTATTGCGTTTTTGTTGGGCGTGAGTGTCACGGCATGGTTTTTGTTCGGCAACCGGATGCGGATGGGCATCCCCGCCCATGCGAGCATTGACGATGACTTTACCACGCTTGATAAGTTCTGGGCCACGCTCTGCATCGGCGATGCGCGCGTCGAACTGATCGACGACGCCAGCGCGCGGGGCGGCAAATTTGCGCGGACGGTGGTCAATCAGGCCGCAGATGATCAACTGGCGCTGGCGCAAATCGACGATTACATCTACCGCCCGATGGCCGATTTCGCCTGGACGCCGCCGCTTACACTGGAAACACGAATGCGGTTTTCGTCCAATCAGGGACCGGGGACAGTGGGCCTGTTTCTGTGGAATAATCCGATGGGTCTCGGCGCAGAACTGGCCGATGTGCGCCCGATGAAGTGGATCGGGATGTATCGCGCATCACCAACCTCTGACTTTTCCGCATTGGGCGAAAAAACGGGTCTGCGCGCCACCGTCTTAAACGGCTCATGGTTCAATCTGTTTGCGTTGTTCATGCCCCTGTTTCCTAAACCACCGGTCTACGAAAAACCGCTTGATGGTCTCAAAGACTGGACGGAATGGCATACCTTCCACATTGAGTGGCGCGCGCATCAGATCGTGATCACCATCGATGGCGACACGATGATCGATGCCCACGAACGGATCAAGGGACCGCTTGGTCTGGTGATCTGGTACGATAACAACCAACCGCATACGGGCAATAACAAGCTGGATTTATGTTACGATCCGGTCACGGAACCGGCCTATCTGGATATCGACTATTTGACGATCCAGCGCGGAGAATAAACGCCGCTTGCGCATCCCCACCGCCGAGATCGTCCAGAAACGCATCGATCCAGATTTCGAAGCGCGGCACGCGATCCGGCGCTTGGTGATGCAGCGCCGCGAAGACTCGTTCGCGGGAATTCATGATTACCCGTTATCCTTTGCAGTCCTGCCCTGAATACGCGCCGCGAGTTCTTCACTCAGGATCGGCAGTTCCACGAAAAAGGTGCTGCCCTGCCCCTCTGCGCTCTCCACCCAAACGCGGCCCCCATGCGCCTCGACCACCGCCTTGACCAGACTCAACCCTAAACCGGTCCCTTCGATGTCGGCGGTTTCAGCCGTGCGCACGCGGTAAAATTCCTGAAACAAGCGATCCTGCGCCGCTTGCGGAATCCCCAGGCCGGTATCCTGCACCTCGATCCGCGCCACCGCATCCTCATGACGCAGCCGCAGCGCAATCGCGCCACCATCGGGCGTATACTTGATCGCGTTACTGAGCAGATTACCAACCCCCTCGCGTATCTGGACCTGATCGCCCACCATGATCGGGAATTCATCCGGCAGATCGGCGGTGAAGGTGTGATGCTTCTGGGCAAAACCACCTTCGTTTTGCTCAATGACACGGGTGATTAACGCCAACAGATCGTAATCACGCATGGTGCTCATCCCGCGCCGCACCCGTTCCAGGTCCAGAATATCGTTGATGATCGTCAGCATACTTTCCGCCGCCGTATCCATCATCTCCAGAAACCGTTTATGGATTTGAGGCAGCGCCGCATTATCTTCATATTCATCTTTGATCAGACTCACATAACCGATGATCACCGTGAGCGGATTCTTGAGATCGTGCGAAGCCATGCGGATCATGCGCGTTTTCAGATCACTGAGGTCTTGAATCTCCTGATGCTGCATTGCGTTGGCGATGATCGAGGAAGTCTGCCACGTAAACAGATCAAGCAACTCGCTGGTGGTGCGTGTCAGCCGGGCCGGTTCGTGCGCGATCAAAACGCCCAACGGGACGCCCTGCCACGTCAACGGCACAGCTAACCGGCTGTCTTCTTGTACGCGACTTTCGGCGTGCAGCGCGCGGATCGCCAATTTTTCGCTTCCGTCGTCAATGGCGGCGGCGGTGACAGTCGATTTGAAACGGCGCGTGCGGCTCTCCCACAGCAGGTATTCCACCGAGTCACAGCTTAAAATGCGCTGCATGTCATTCGCAATACCCGGCAAAATGCTTTCCAGGCTCAGGCGTTGGCTGGAAGCGGTCACAATGCTGCCGAGCAAAAGTTCGGCCTGCTGGCGGCGTTCAATTTCCTGGCGCGTATGCAAGACCAGAATCATCGGGGCCGGGAGAACCAGCGCCAACGCGGGGTGAAACAGGTCAAGAACCTCGTGGCGCAGCGTGAAGTTTAAAAATGTCCCCAAAAACCAGAGAAACACCAGCCCCAACAGCGCCCCGGTCATAACATACCAGCAGCGCCGCAGCAGGTGGTAGATCAGGCTCGATCCCAACGCAAACAGGATGATGAAGACCAGTTGTGAGAGCGGGTTTTGCGAATACAGCATCACACCTTGCAGCAGCGATTCGATGATATTGGCGTGAATCTCCACCCCGGCCATCTGCCCGCCCTGCAAGCCCACCGGCACTTGATAGGTGTCATCCGGCGTGACGTGGTTCATCAACCCCACCAGCACAATTTTATCGTTAAAGACTGCCGGATCGACGCGCCCTTCGATCACGTCCAGGAAAGAATAGGTCGGAAAGGTGTTTTCGCCAGAGCCGCCCCAATAGTTGATCAGCATCCGGCCCGTATCATCCACCGGAACCCGGCGCGAATTCGCCAACGTGAGCGTGTCATCATCATAGACCACGACCTGATCAAAGGCGTCGGCAGGGATGCGCAGATAGGTGAGATAAATCACGATGCCGAATGAGAGACTTGACTCATCGCCGGATCGGATGCGCGTGGGCTGCCAACGCACCGCACCATCGGCATCGGGAAAAGCGTTGGTGTGACCGAGCGCCGTCGCTGCCGCCGCGAGCGTATCCGTTGGCGTGAGCAGCGCAACATAATTAGGCGTAGCATCGGTCAAAACGGGGTCACGCTGCGCGCCAACCACCGACATCACCACGCGCGTCCGGGCCTCGGTTGCGGTACGCGCCGCCATGATCGCCTCGGCTAAGATTGCGTCTTCGCCGGTGGTGTGCTGAAACAGCAAATCAAACGCAATGACCCGCGCGCCGCCAGCGCTGGCAATCTGCACCAGTTCGGCATGAAGATCGCGCGACCACCCGCCCACCGCGCCATACGTATCCAGGCTGGCGCGATCTGCCGCGACGATCACGATCTCATCGGTTGTTTCACGCGACACAAAAAAGACATTCGTCAGGCGCAGGCGCGTCTGCACAAACAGATCGGACCACCACAACAACAGGACCAACACCGCGACCCCGATCCCAACCCAGACCGGGCGTACCCAGGTACGGTAGCCCGGTATCTGAATCTCGGCCATAGACCGTTCGGCAGTTTGCGTTTGCAGGTCGCGCGGCGGCTTATTCGCCGGAATCGGTGTTGGTTTCATCCGCCGCTTCATCCGCTGCCTCGTCTGGGGCATCATCCGGCGCGGGCGTGGGGAGCTGCGGCACTTCGTCCGCCGGGACAACGCCAATAAACCCAATATCGGTATTGACCTGCACCAGGAACGTCGCAATCCACGCATTGAGTTCATCTTCAGTGCGAATCCGCAGCCAGCTCGAATCCGCGTTACGCCCGATGATCGCCACCGCATCACCCGCAAATAACAGCCCAACTTTTTCGTATTTTTCGCCGGGACCGGCGCGCAAATTGGCGGTTTCGTAAGCGATCAACCCGACAATCTCGGTTTCGCCAAACAGCCCATAGCGCGTGGCATCTTCCAGCCGATCAAGACCATACACCGCCAGCCCACCGGGACAGGTGTCATCGCCAACGGCGATCTCCAACCCGGCGGCGGCCACCCACCCGTAGCCACTGCGGAACGGAATCCTATACCAGGCGTTATCTTCGGTTGTGCCGATCATGCTGGCGATAGACGCCGGAGCTATCGAGCCAACCACTTCTTGATCCAGGCCCGGCCCCAACCGCACATTCAACCGCACATCCGCCGCAGTCATGATCGAACCCGGACACCCATCCAGCGCGGTATCAAGTTCTTCGAACGTCGTCGCGGGCACAACATCACTGATCGGGCGGCCCACTTCGGAACGAATCCCAAAATCGGGCGGCACTTCGGCCTCGGTCCCGCTATCCGTCGCGGCAACCAGCCCTTCATGGGTCAACAGTGCGGAACGGCCATCATCTTCCACCCGCACAGAGAAATTCGTCCCGCGCACGGTCATCGCCACCCCCGGCGTCAGCACTTCATACGATGATCCCGCATCGAGCAAACGGCCAAACTGCTGCCGCGTGATCCCTAACAAAACCTCAATGGTGAGGTTAAATTGATCGCCCGACCCTTCATATTGCACCAGACACACCTCGGTATTCGGATCAAGATCAACCGTACTCCCGTCCGTAAAGAACGTAATGCGCGCCGTACCACTCGCGTCGGTGCGGATCATATCCCCCTGACCGACCAGGGTTTCAACTTTGACCGGAACCCAGGTCGTCGTATCCACGCGCTTAACCTCCACCCCGGCGGTAAGCACTTCCATTGAGGCCACGAGTTCAGCCGAATCCTGCGCCATAACAACGGCCACGGCTGAACCGACCAGCGCTACAATTAACATAACAATCACACCGGGCAGCATACCCCGGCGCAAAGCGATTATCTTCATGATTTCCTCTCCCAAAACGAATACAAAATAAGGTCACCTTAAGAAATGTTAGGGCATTGTCGGCAGCCGTAAACAGGTCATAATAAGTGAGAAAAATTATAAAAATCCGCGCAAGAATGCGACCAAGCATCTTTCATAGTCGTAATCTTATAATGGATCAAACTGTCAATCAGCTAAAGGATACTGTGATGCCTGCCCCCAATCAATCCCAATTGCGCCGGATTTTAGCGTACCTTGCACCCTACAAACTCACGCTGCTGCTCGCATTAGGCGCAAAGATACTCTCATCCGCCATGTTTCTGGCGCTGCCCGCCGTGATCGAGCATGTGGTTGATACGGCTTTGGTCGCGGAGGATGTGGGACGACTCAATCAAGCCACCGCCTTGCTGCTGGGCGTATTTGTGATTCTCACGCTAGGGACCATTTCCGGCAATTATTACACTAATTATACCGGAGAACGCATTATACGCGATCTGCGGCACGACCTGTACGCCCATCTAAACCGCTTATCCCTGCGATTCTTTACCGAAAATCGGATGGGGGAACTGATCAGCCGCATGTCCAGCGATGTGCTGGAAATCCGGCATATTTTGACGACTGATCTGGTCAAGCTGCTGCAACATATGTTAACGCTAACCGGCGCGTTAGGCATCATGTTGGTGCTTAACTGGCGGCTGACGCTGTTTATTCTGTTCACGACACCGCTTGTGGCCGGGTTAAGCGTCATGATCACGCGGCTTTCACGGCGCGGCGGGGCGCAAGTCCAGACCGAATTAGCCAACGCTACCGTCATTGCGGCGGAGAGTTTTCAGAATGCGCGCGAAGTGAAAAGTTTTGTGCGCGAAGAGTACGAGACAGAGCGTTATCTCAACGCCGTGAATCAAACATTGGGCGCGGCGCTGAAATTGGTCCGTAACCGGGCCTTGTTAGGGCCGTTGGTGCATTTCTTGTTCATGACCAATATCGCGCTGATCGTCTGGTACGGCGGGCGCGAGGTGATGGCGGAGCGTTTGAGCAGCAGCGAGTTATTCGCATTTCTGGTTTATGTCGCCATCATCGGTTCGATGTTCTCCGAATTGGGCTGGCTGTATACGCATGTGCAGGAAACGCTGGGCGCAACCGAGCGCGTCTTTGAACTGCTCGATCTGACGCCGGATATACAGGATGCACCCGGTGCGACCACGCTGGCACACAGCGCGGGCCGGATCACATTTGACGATGCGCGTTTCAGCTACGATGATCGCCAACCCGTGTTAGATGGGATCGATCTGGACATTGCGCCAGGTGAGATTCTGGCGCTGGTCGGGCCAAGCGGCGCGGGGAAATCGACCATCTTCAACCTGATTCCGCGCTTTTACGATGTGACCGGCGGCGCGATCCGGGTGGATGGGCATGACGTGCGCGCCGTGACACAGGCGAGTCTGCGCGCGCAGATCGGGATTGTGCCGCAGGAAACATTACTGTTCGGGGGCACGATCCGCGAAAACATCCTCTACGGGCGGTTGGAGGCCAGCGAAGCGGAACTGATCGCGGCGGCAGAAGCAGCCAACGCGCACGCATTTATCACACAGATGCCGGATGGTTATCATACGCTGGTCGGGGAGCGCGGCGTGCGCTTGAGCGGCGGACAGCGCCAACGAGTTGCCATTGCCCGCGCGATCCTGAAAGACCCGCGCATTTTGCTGTTGGATGAGGCCACCGCCAGCCTGGATAATGAAAGCGAACACCTGGTGCAAGAAGCGCTCGAACGGCTGATGCAGGGCCGTACTACCGTCATCATCGCGCACCGCTTGAGCACGATTCGGGTCGCGCACCGCATCGCCGTGCTGAGTGGCGGACGCATTGTGGAGATCGGATCGCATGAGGATTTGCTGGCGCAAAATGGCCTCTATGCACGGCTGTACCTGATGCAGTTTGGGGCAGAAACACAAGAGATGGAATTGCTAACACAACAATAGACTTGGGGTGCTATTGGCAAATACAATCCTCATGCGAAATCCGCATTTGACAATCCAATGGAGAAAATATGTAGGGGCGAACCAATGTGTTCGCCCTGGGCCGACACGCTGGTCGGCCCCGACATGGGGCCACTTTTAATTGTTTTCTCCACAAGATAGCAGGGATAAACAGGTTACTCTATCTTTGCAGATTTTTACAGCAACCCCTATCCCCCCGACCCCCTTTTCCCATCCGCGATGGAGAAAGGGGGAGTCACGTCCCGCCCTGCTTGCGGGGAGGGATGTAGGG
>JAFGJA010000307.1 GCA_016929355.1 Anaerolineae bacterium
CATCAGCGACCAGCAAAATCGCTTCCAGTAAATCCGGGATGCCTTCGCCCGTTTTGGCGCTGACCGGCACAACCAGCGTATCGCCGCCCCATTCATCAGTGCGGAGATCGAGTTCTTCGGCTAACTGCTGCTTGGCGCGATCGGGATTGGCGGAAGGCAGGTCGGTCTTGTTGAGCGCGACAATGATCGGCACTTGCGCCGCACGCGCATGGGCTACCGCTTCGCGCGTGGTTGGCATCACACCATCATCCGCCGCGACGACCAGAACCGCGAGATCAGCGCCCTGTGCGCCGCGTGAGCGCATGGCGGTGAAGGCTTCGTGTCCCGGTGTGTCGAGGAACGTGATCAGGCGATCACCGTGCGTGATCTGATACGCGCCGATATGCTGGGTGATCCCGCCCGCTTCACCGATCTGCACCTGCGTGCGGCGAATCTGATCCAGCAGCGAGGTTTTGCCATGATCCACATGGCCGAGGAAGGTCACAACCGGCGGGCGCTTAACGAGGTCGGCGGCATCATGTTTCTGATAAAGCTGCCGCCATTCCTGGGCTTCGGCTTTGCCGATCTTCTCTTCTACGTCGGCGGCACGGCGGGGTCGCGCTTCATAGCCCAACCCGTCGGCGACAATTGCTGCCGTATCAAAATCGATCTGCTGGTTGATCGAAGCCATGATCCCGTTGCTGATGAGTTCTTTCATCACTTCAATGGGGCTGGCTTCCATCAAGTCCGCCAGTTCGCGGACCGTCATAAATTCAGGCAGTTCAAGGACTTGCTTTTCTTGGGGCATAATAATGCGGCGGGGCTAAGGCAAATACAGGATGCAGCCGTTGGGTGGTTCCCATTGTTATTCTACGTCCTGTCACTCATAGCGAGGCCGCTAGCCTCCTTTCTTTGGTTAACGCGATCACGCCTCCTTTGACTGCGGGTGAGCCAAACGGATGCGCTCTCGATCCGATTCGGTAAGTGTGGTGCGCAGCGCCTTATCCAATACATCAGAATCCAGCGCGCGGTCCCAACACGCGGGTTGATCACACAAATATGCGCCACGCCCACTTTGTTTACCGGTGAGGTCGATCTGCACACCGTCAGCCGGTGTGCGCACGACCCGCACCAATGAGCGTTTATCTGCCGTTGCGCGGCACACCACACAGGTGCGCTGCGGCTGGCGTTTGCGGCGCTTACCCGGCTTGCTCATCGTGCGCCCGCCGGGTTCCGGTTAAGTCTACCTGACAACATCTGACAACTGTCCACATGGTCTAGGTTAGTCGATGAAATCTTCCCAATCATCGCGTTTGCGGCTGCCCTTACGCCGCCGCTTGGCAACTACTTCGCCGCGATCTTCGTCAAAGACCAATTGGCGGCGTTTGCGTTTGGATTTTTTCTTTTCGCGGAGGTCTTCGTCAAATTCATCATCGACGAATTCTTCTTCGTCATCAAAGATCGGTTTGGCTTTGGGCCGCCCTTCCGATTTGCGCCGTTTGGCTTTTTCCAGCAGCGCTTCTTCGTCAATCTCTTCTGTTGTTGCTACGACTGGTTGTTCAATGTCAGCCGCATCGCCAAACGCGGGCAGCAGTTCCTCGTCAACGGGTGCTTCTGCCGCGTCAGTTTCATCTTCAGCAAATGCAGGTGGGACCAGTTCGGTAGCCGGTTCTTCAGCCGCCGGTGCCGCGGTTTCCGCCGAAGCGGTTACGACCTGTTCTTCGGCCTGTTCTTCAATCGCAACCGGAGCTTCGGCCTCGATTTCGGGTTCAGCCTCGACCTCAGCCGTCACGTCAACTGCCGTTGCCGGTTGTGCGTTGGCTTCGAGTTTGTGCTGGCGCAGCACGACCAGATCGTCCAGCGCGTAACGGATCGCTTCCATCGCGTCATCCCCGGCTCCCCCTTGCTTAAGGTTTTGCGCGAGGCTTTGCTCGTCCGCCAACATGCGGATCATGAGATCGCCCACATTGTCGATCCGCGAGAGCGCCCGGTTGATGTCATCATCCAGTTCGAGTTCACGAATATCCATCGTAAACGCGACATTGGGCACGACGGAACGCACCACATCCATCGCTGCGCGGCGCTGATAACGGGTCGCTTCGCGGGCGGCCAGGAGTTTGCGTTCCGCGATTTTGGCGAAGTTGGTCAGAACTTTGAATTCTTCCGGCGGGATCGGGCGATTTGCCTTCTTCTTTTCGATAATATGCGCGACCTCTGCTATCAGGTCCGGGTCTTCCTCATGGAGCGCATTCAGGGGGAATTCGTCCATTTTTTCCCAGGCTTCAAGCACGGCTTCGGACACACTCTTAATGTCAATGCGCCAACCAGTCAATTTAGCGGCCAAACGCGCATTTTGACCTTCGCGCCCAATCGCCAGGGAAAGCTGATCATCGGGCACAACGACGGTAGCCGTGCGGCCCGTGTCGAAATCATCTTCGAGGATCATATCGCTGACGCGGGCGGGACTGAGCGCTTTACCGATAAAGATGGTCGGATCGGGATTCCACTCAATGACATCGATCTTTTCGTCGTTGAGTTCCTTGACAATGTTCTGGATACGAATCCCGCGCATCCCGACACAGGCCCCCACCGGGTCCACGCCTTCTTGCAGCGCGGCGACGGCCACTTTAGAGCGGTGTCCGGCTTCGCGCGCAATATTTTTGATCTCCACCTGGCCGTTATAGATTTCGGGCACTTCATATTCCAGCAAGCGGCGCAGCATGTTCTTATGCGCCCGGCTGACAATGATCTGCGGCCCGCGCGTATTTTTGCGGACTTCGGCCACATACGCGCGCACCTTGTCATGATGCCGGTAGCGCTCGCCGGGAATTTGCTCTTTGCGCGGCATAACGGCTTCGGCGCGGCCCAGGCTGACGGTGAGCGAACTGTGCGTCACGCTCTGGACCGTGCCCGTAACCAGATCGCCCTCGCGCTCGACAAATTCTTCATAAAGTGTTTCGCGTTCGGCTTCACGGATGCGTTGCAAAATCACCTGCTTGGCAGTTTGCGCAGCGATACGCCCGAAACTGGCGCCCGTTTCCACCGGGACCATCACGGTATCGCCGATCTGGGCGTCCGGCACTTCTGCGCGCGCGGTTTCCAGCGTTACCTCGGTTTGATCGGTATGTACCGAATCGACCACTTCTTTTTCCAATAGGATGCGCGAGTTACCAGTCGGATCAATTTCGGCTTCGACACGCTGATTATTGCCGATGTTGGCATCGCGTTTATAGGCGGACACAAGCGCCTGTGATAGCGCCTCTAGCACGACCTCGCGCGGCAAGGCGCGCGATTCGACAATTTCGTTAAACGCCAGGGTGAAGTCACTCTTCATCGTTAGTTCGCTTTGGCTCTAAACAGTCCTAATACGACGAAAAGTGGGGGTTGCCCACTTTCCGCCACGTTTCTTCGTCTGCCAACAGTATAGCACGCTCCCCTCACCTTGACAAGCTATAATCCGCCACAAGCCACGCCATTTCAATGGCGGTGGTTAGACAAATTTCGCGGCGAGCAGGGCGCCTGCGAACGCAGTTCACTTGGCTTTAGCCGACTTTTTATGATAGGATACATGAAATGCCAGTCGCGGCGCGGGAACGCCCACTGGCCCTCCGGTTATAGAGGAACCGAAGCATGGCCGATTCTAACATAATCATTCAGACATACAAGTATCGCTTGTATCCGAGCAAATCTCAGATCAAACGATTGCTGTTGATTCTTGAGGTTGCACGTAGTTTCTACAATATGTGCTTGGGCGAACGCAAAGCGGCCTATGAGGTTGAAGGGCGCAACGTCACCCGCAAAGAACAAAATCGGCAGGTCAAGCACTACAAACGCACCTTTCCGCAAGCCAAGCAGATTCACAGTCACATCTTGCAGGTGGTCGTGGCGGATATTGATGATGCCTTTCAACAGTTTTTTAAGCGGGTAAAGCGGGGTGAAAAGCCTGGCTATCCGCGTTTCAAAGGGCGCAACCGCTTTCGCAGTTTTGGACTGAAAGAATACACAAATGGGTTCTGGATCGATGGGCGGCGGTTGAAAATTACGGGTGTGGGACGCATCTCCATGCGCTGGCACCGCCCAATCCCTGAAAACGCCAAGATCAAAACGGTGCGTATTTGCTATCAAGGTGGAAAGTGGTATGCCTGTTTGGCTTGCGAAATCCCGAAACCCAAACCAAAACCGAAAACTGGACGTGTGGTTGGATTGGATATGGGCATCACGGCGCTGATCACCAGTCACGAAGGCGAAAAACTCCCGAATCCGAAGCATTACCGCCAGGGTCAAGCTGAACTGCGACGGCTGCAACGCAAGCTGGCTCGTGCAAAACGCGGCAGCAAAAATTGCGCGAAGGCGCTACGGCAGGTTCAACGCCAACAGGCGCACATCGCCAACCAACGGCGCGATTATCTGCATAAACTCACTCATATTCTCATCAAACACTGTGATGGGATCGCCATCGAAGACTTGAGCATTCCCAACATGGTGCGCAATCACCGGTTGAGCAAGAGCATCTTCGATAGTGGCTGGGGAATCTTCAAAGACTTGCTTGTGTACAAGGCTGAGAGCGCTGGTCGCAAGGTTGTCTTGGTAAATCCCGCCTATACATCGCAAACCTGCTCTAATCCTGAATGTCACGAATCGTTGGAGTCGCTCACATTAGCCGATAGATGGGTTATATGCCTACATTGTGGTTTGTCGCTCGATAGGGACCACAATGCAGCACGGAACATTTTAGATCGAGCCGGGTGGTTCGCACCCGTGTCGCCTAACGTGGAGCAGTGGCTCGTGCGTGCGGCAGAAGCTACGCGGATTGTTCCGCTGTAGAGCGTTCACAAGGGGCACATGCCTATTACCAGGGTTGTTATTACGGGGATTTTACTCGGATTTTACGTTGCCGGAGACTGAAGCCTCCGGCAAGGATAGAAAGTGGGAAGCCTGCTAAAGAGGCTAAATGAGGCGAACGCGCTGGTTTAGCCCCTTCAGAGACCGTTTGAAAAGTAGGGGCGGACCAACGTGTCCGCCCAATTGAGCGAAACTCGATGTCTTTGCGCGGCTTTGTCGCGC
>JAFGJA010000031.1 GCA_016929355.1 Anaerolineae bacterium
GGGTTTTGTAGGGGCCGACCAGCGTGTCGGCCCAGGGCGAACACATTGGTTCGCCCCTACGGAAAACATCGGCTTATTTGAGCCTCAATGTACTAGCGATCCTGACTGCGTTCATTTTAACTCTCACCTAACCTTCCCTATGCATGGGGGAGGAATCAAAGGAGGGGGTCTGTCGTGCGGAGAATCTGCCTACTCCTGAACCGTAATAAGGGTAGGTAAACGGGAACATTTTTGAAAGGCACGAAAATCATGACACGGCGGGACACAATCAGGATCATCATTGTGATGCTGCTGGCGGCAAGCGGATCGCTGGCGAGCTGTAGTGCGCTGCGCGATTCCCCGCCCACCGTCACGCCGATCTATATCACCGCGACGCCACTCGCACCCATACTGCCGATTGTAGCCACCGAAACACCTTCTCCGACTCCAGTGATAGACTCGCCAAATGTAGCGTTGATCCCAACGCAGCCGCAGGATCGTACTGCTACACCGACCGAAGCACCACCGATCACGCTGACGCCGACTTTCACGCCGACCACGACCAACACGCCGGTTACACCGGGCGTGGTGGGATTTGTGCCGGTTGGCGGTTTTGGGAGCGGCGTATCCGGTGGCAGCGCGTGTACGAGCGCGCCGCAAGGCATCTTCGGCACGATTTACCAGAGCGATCCGAATTTCCCGGCAGCGTTAGGTTGTCCGCTTGCGCAAAGTGCTTCAACTGTGACCAGCGCGTATCAAACGTTCGAAAACGGCCTCATGATCTGGGTGTCATCGTTGGGCGTGCAGCCGCAGGCCGCGATCTATGCGTTGTTCAATAACGGCACGTACCAGCGCTTCAATGATACGTTTACGGATGGCGTGGACGCGGTGAGCGGTGGCGCGGTTCCGCCTGATGGCCGCCTCGAACCGGTGCGTGGTTTCGGCAAGGTCTGGCGCGAGAATACCAGCGTGCGCGATTCGCTCGGTTGGGCCACCTCTGCGGAGAGCGGCGGCGGCGCGCAGGTGCTTATGTTCGAGCGTGGGGAGATGGTCGGTGTGGCGCAGGCGGGGCAGATGTACATTTTGATCACAGGTGCGCCGGGCACATGGACCGCGCGGTCTGGGTAATCTCACCCCCTGGCCCCCTCTCCACGCAATGGAGAGGGGGAGTTAGGTTGTGTGCGAGTCTCCCTCTTCTCTACGCATGGAGAGGAGGAGTCAGGTCGCGTAGGATTCCCACTCTCCACCGGGTGGGAAGGGGATTAGGGGGAGGGGTTAATCTACACGCGGACAAATGCGGCTTGCTTCGCGCAGCCAGCCAATCGTGCCATCCGCGCGGCGAATCATATCGAACGTATTCCCTTGCAGGGGACCATCCAACACCAGCAGGCGATCTTCTTCGCAGCGTCCCAGCGTGAAGGGCGGCGGCTGGGTGGTCGGCGGCACATCCTTGATCGGAAAACCGAGCTTGACCACCATCTGACCGACCAATTTCCCGTTGAGCATTCCCAATTCAATATCGACAAAGGGGCGGCTGTAGAAGCCCACATATTGCGCGAGATCGTCAATCGTGGATTCAATGGGTGTGGGATCGGGATCGTTGATGTCCAGATATTCGCGCAGCGCCCATTGCGAGACTTTGCGCGTAATTTTCCGGCCCTGGTTAGCGTTGGTCAGGATCGCTACGGCAAATTCATGATCGGGAACGAGGATCAGCAGCGCCGTTTGTCCATTCGTCCCGCCGCTATGACTGACCTGATACACGCCGTCAACCGTACCCGTCGCCCAACTCAAGCCCCAACCACGCGTGCCCCAGACCTGGACATGCTGCTGCTGCATTTCCGCCATTGATTCCGGCGATAACAGCCAGATTTTTTCGCCGGTAACGCTGGTCGTGCTGCCATCGCCCAGGTGAAATTGCGCGTACCGCAGCAAATCCTTGACATGGCACACGATAGCCCCGGCGGGCCAATTCGCGCGCGGCAGCGCCCAGGGTTGCTCGACTTCCGCCTCAACCCCACTGACGTTATGCCCGACCACAAAGCGGTGGGTCATCACGTCGTAGGGATCGAGAAACGTATAGTCCAGGCCGAGAGGATCGATCACCAGTTCGTACATGACCTCGTGAAAGCGCTGTCCGGTCACGACTTCAATGATATAACCCGCCAGCGAAAAGCCCGCATTGTTATATGACAGGTGCGTATTCACCGGGGCCAGTTGTGCGAGTTCGGCCATTTTTGCGACATAGAGTGGCAGCGCATCATCGCCGGGGCCGGTATCGTCAAAAAAGTCGCCATCCCAGCCGCCCATGTGGGTGAGCAGGTGGCGCAGGGTGACGCGCGCTGATGCGTTTTCATCGGCCACACGGAACTCCGGCACATAGGTGCGCACCGGCTCATCGAGATCGAGTTTGCCCATTTCCACCAAGCGCATGATCGCCGTACCGACGAACGTTTTGGTGATCGATCCGACCTGAAACAGCGTGTCCGCCGTGACGGGCAGGGGATGATCGACATTGGTCACGCCGAAACCACCGGCAGTAATTTCGCCCTTGTGCAAAATTCCCACTGCTACACCGGGGATATGGGTTTTGTCCAGTAATTCGGTGACAAACGCGCACAGATTTTCCCAGGTTTGTTCGTGTTTCACGGGTATGATTGCTCCTCAAAGTGATCGCTGGATGTTGAAACGATCCGGCTCAATAAGTAAATCTAAAGTCCTCTGATGCAGCTTAACTTTTGCTGGCTCTACCGGATTTTGTGGCAGAGAGATGATGAGGCAGAATTGACTAAAAACAGCCAAGTTAACAGTCAACATGCCCCATCAA
>JAFGJA010000308.1 GCA_016929355.1 Anaerolineae bacterium
ATGCTCCTCTAGGCCAATGAGTATAGTTGCCTCGCAGATGGGGTGTGCCTCGGTCATCTATATCCAATTCGAGTTTGTTGAGTTGAGGAACAGCCACTTTCAGCGCGTCTAAAATGCGGCGAAAACGGGCATCACGCGTCTTTGGAGTTGTTTTTGCCACCTGTTCTAAAAAGTCGCTTCCGTAAGGATCATTTTGAGGTCCTAAAGCACGTTCCGGCTCACGGACTAATTGAGGGACTAGATGGAAGTATTGGATCGATCCAAAAAAATCTGCGATTTCTCGAAATTCTCGATTGGCAAAGGTTTGCTCTAAATATGTTTGAGTTAGGCGTGCAGGATCGGCGTTATCTTCAGGATCAGGACGATCAAGGATAAGGTCGCCATTTCGCCAAACCTTTTCCTCTTTAAGAACGGGATCATCTTGTCGGCGACGAGGATCAACTTGGTTAAAGGCAATGCGGTAGCGCCAAACTATTTCGCGATCTTCTATCTCGGCATCGATCACAACGTCTGTGGATGGATGCCGGGCAGCCAGACTCCTAATTCGTGAAACACCGCCACGACTTTGAATTGCCTGCGCAAACCCCCCGCCCGGCACGACCAGATCGCGCAGGAAACGGAACACGTCGAGAAAATTAGATTTGCCCGATGCATTTGGGCCAACCAGAAACGCGCGATTTTGTAGTGGAACATCAATGTGCCCGAAGTTGCGCCAGTTTTCTAAGCTAATGCGGGAGAAACGCACGGTTATATCCTCGGTTGACTCATAAACAGGAAAAAAACTAGATCACCGCCACGATCACGAAGATGAATAACCCGATCATCAGGATCGAGAGCAGACTCCCATCACCGGTGAGCAT
This sequence comes from Anaerolineae bacterium, assembly GCA_016929355.1. Taxonomy (GTDB): domain Bacteria; phylum Chloroflexota; class Anaerolineae; order Aggregatilineales; family Aggregatilineaceae; genus JAFGJA01. The sequence continues at coordinate 861 of JAFGJA010000308.1, forward strand.
CCAGGTGAGCGGCAGCATATCGATCAGGTCGGCGCTCGGCGTATTGGGGGCGGCAGCCGCGATATGCGGGCTGAGGGGATATTCCAGTACATCCATGTAGTACCACAACGATCCGATCACCAGATACCCGTTGAACATGCCCACCAATGCGCCTAAAACGCCATCCTGAAAGCCTTCGCGGTTGGAAGTGCCCCCTTTGCGGCGGGACAGCGTTTCCGGTGGGGTCTGATAGGCGAAAAACGTCATGAGCAGCAAAAAGAGGGCTTGCAGGTAAAATTTCGGTACTTGCTCGTTATTGGTCAGGGGATCAATGATCAGGGTTTCGAATTGTTTGATCGCAAACAGCGCTAAGATGATCCCGGCGGTTGCGATCAATTCTTTGATCCAGCCACGCAAAAAACCAATAAGACCAAACAGTCCAATCATCATGAACATGAAACTGGATAGCTGGATCATAGGTCTGTTCCCCCAGAATGCGAAATCTTGATAGGTCGTCTAGCTTGTAATTGTATTGCTATTGGCGCAGATCGGCAACGTGCCCCCCTGATCAGGGGGCATTTCAAGTTTGTTCACGGATTTTTGTAGGGGCGAACCAGCGTGTCCGCCCGATGTGGCTGGCCGCATGTTGCGCGCCGCGCAACCGGGAGTACACATTGGTACTCCCCTACATGAATTTTCGTGAAATGCCCCCCTACATTACTCGATCAAGTCCAGGCGCACGGTAAACGTGCTGCCTGCGCCCAGGACGCTATCCACCGTGATGGTCCCGCCGTGTAAGGTGACAATATCATGGACAATTGTCAACCCCAACCCCGTGCCAATGGTGACTTTTTCATCCGCACGGAAAAATGGCTCAAAGACATGCGCGACCATCTCCGGTTTGATGCCGATGCCGGTGTCTTGCACACGCAGCACGGCGGAGGCTTGCTCGCGGGTCAATTCAACCGAGATCGAGCCACCCGCTTCCGTATAGTTGATCGCGTTCGCTACCAGGTTGGTGATCACCTGATTCATGCGCTGCGGATCAATAGAGACGACCAGGGGGGTTGGATGCAGATGGACATGAAACGCCACGTCTTTTTGTTCGGCTTCGGCTTGCTGAATGGCCGTGACATCTTCGACGATGGTCTGTAACACGGTGTTCCGGCGGTTGAGGATGATTACGCCGCGATCAAAGCGGGAGACATCCAGCAGATTTTCCACCAGATCGGCCATATGGTTGGACACGCGATTGATAATGTCCAGGTGTTGGGCCATTTTTTCCGGTTGGTGTTGCAGCAAATACAGGCGCGTTTTGATGTTGGCGAGCGGCGTCCGTAATTCATGGGAGGCATTGGCGATAAACCGGTCTTTTTGCTCTTGCAGCGCTTTTTCCTGGCTGATGTCGCGGATCACGGTTACGGTCCCGATGAGCCGTTCCTCATTGTCATGCACCGGAGTCACGGTCAGCGAGGCGTCAAATTCCGAGCCGTCTTTGCGGCTCAACCGTGTATCTTCCTGCCAGAAACCCCGTCGTTTGACCTTATCGTACAGGTTGTTGACCATCGCGGTGAAGTCGCTCGCGGGCTGATCGGGGCGGCGCAGCACGGAAATGTAATTTATAAACTCGTCGCGCTGGTAGCCGGTGAGCCGGGTGAGCGCCGGATTGATGTACTTCACATCCAGTTTGGTGTCATATAACACCCCTTCGCTCATGGCGTCCAGAATGGCTTCGAGTTGGCGGCGCTGTTGGTTAAGTTCTTCGGTGCGCTGGGCCACGCGCTGTTCCAGTTCGTCAGCGTGGTGCTGGACCGCTTCAAACAACTGCGCGCGTTCAATCGCAATCGCGGCTTGATTGGCGAAAATTTTCAAACGGTCCGCGTGATCCTCGGTGTAGAAATCAGGCGTTTTACAGTCCAGATTGATCACGCCAATGCTTTCATCCTGCAAGCGAATCGGCGCGCTGATATACGAACGAACCCATTCGTCGCCGGGCAGGGTAAACCAATCGGGTTCATTATGTGTATCGGGAATAATCACCAGCCGGTCAAATTCCGGGTTGATCGCCAGGTCCAGCGAAACTTCCAGACCGTGTTTTTCGCCAGATCGCCCCTGGGCCACATAACCCCGGCTGGCGACAGTGCGGGCGGTATTGGTTTTCCAATTGAAAACCATGATATTAGCCGCATCATGCGGGACCACGCGCCCGACATTTTCCAGAATCCGTTGGGCCGCATCAACCAGACTGATGGACCCCGCGACAGCATTAGCCGTATCGCGCAGGGTTTCGGCCAGGGTGCGCTGGCGGTGTTCGGCGGCGAAGAGCTGCGCATTGCGAATCGCAATGGCGGCTTGATCGGCGAACGGTTGTAAACGCTCGGCATGATTCTGGTTGAAAGCGCCGGGGGTTGTGCTGTCCAGATGCAAAATGCCGATGATTTTGCCCTCAATTTTAATGGGCGCTTTGACCGTCGATTCGATCCAGTCTTCTTCGGGCATTTGCGGCCATTTGGGGTCTTGTTTGGTCATTGGCACGACCATCGGCTGACCGGTGTCGAGCATGGTGTGCCAGATTGGGGTTTGTTCAACCGGAAAATTGCGTTGCCGCGCCCACTCATCCGCCCCGTATTTCTCATACCCGAAACCGCGTGCTATCCGCGCGACGCCGTTTTCAATCAACATGATATTGGCGGCGTCGTGCGGCACGACACGGCTGATGGTCGTCAGGATATTATCCAGTACGACATCAAAATCGAGGGTGCTGTTGACGATTTTGGCGGTGTCACGCAGCGCTTCGGCCAGTTGGCGTTGATCGCGTTCGCCGGCAAATGAGCGCGCATTGCGGATCGCGTTAGCCGCCTGGAACGCGAAGGCTTGCAGGCGTTCGGCATGACGCTCATCGAACGCATGGGGCGTTGCGCTGTCCAGACTCAACACGCCGATGATGTCCTCATTGAGCAAAATGGGCGCTTTGACTGTGGATCGAATCCAGGAATTAAGATGCACTTTTCGCATCCAGCCAGGGGTCTCTTGGGTATCGGCCACGATGAGAGATTCTTTGGTCGTGATGATCGTGCGCCAGTTGATCGTTGCGTCGATCTTCACGCGCAGATTACGCATGGCTTCCGCCGTGCCGTATGTTTCGTAACCCGTACAGCGCATCACTTCGAGCCATTCGCCATCTACAAAAATAATGTTAGCGGCATCATGTGGGATGAGGCGCTTGATATTTTCCAGGATGCGATCCAGTATCTGATCCAGATCAAGGGTGCGATTAATGGCTTCGGCGGTATTGTGCAAGGTTTCGGCAAACATGCGCTGGTCGCATTCAGAGGCGAGAAGCTGCGCTTTGGTGATCGCCACCGCCGCCTGATTGACGATGGTTTCGGCGATCTCGGCTTCAGCGCTGGTGAAATGGCGTTTGGTGGTGCTATCCAGTCCCAGTGAGCCAATAACTTTGTTTTCCACGACGAGCGGGATAACCATGATCGACTGTGTGCCGCGTTCGCGCAGCAAATCCCAGGTTGTTTCAAACAGGGGATCATTGAGCGCATCGGCTGAGATGATTACATCATGGGTTTGACACATGTAATCGAGCGACGGGTTATTGGCGGCTGAAACGTTGCGATCCCGGTGTTGGTCATGATCGGGGTGCGTATCCATGACCAACCGGCCTTCCGTGCCCTCATACATGACCAGTCCGGCAAATGAAACGTCCAACGCCGCCTGGAGTTCCTGGGTCATGATTTCGTAAATGTCGTCCAGGGTGATCGCCTGCGCGATGCGCGCCGAAACGCGGTTGATCAAGGCGAGCCGGTTGGCTTGTTCCTGATAGGTGATCGCGTGCTGCTGGGTGGCGGTGAATAACTGCGCATTGCGAATGGCCGTAGCGACTTGATCGGCAAAGGCTTGCAGCCGGTCTACGTGTTGGGGTGTAAAGCTGTTGGGCGTGGCATTGTCCAGATTCAGCACGCCGACCACCTGTTCCTCCAGCCGAATGGGAACTTTGAGCGAGCAGCGAATCCAGCGATCCACCGGGTCCACGTCAACCCAGAGCGGATCATGGGCCACATCGGAAACCAAAAGCGGCTTTTGCTCCGTGATCATGCGCTGCAAATGGGGTATGTCAGCGATATTGATTTGCCAGTTATCTAAACGCCCCTCGACGCCGCTCAATTCATCATAGCCATAACCATGTGAAATGCGGATCGTGTCCCCGTCAATCAACATGATATTGGCGGCATCGTGCGGCACGACCCGCCCGACGTGATCGAGAATCCCCTTCAGGACGCTGTCGAAATCGAGCGTGCTGTTAACCGTGGCCGCCGTGTTGCGCAGCGCTTCCGACAACATCCGTTGATCGCGCTCGCTGGCATAGAGTTGGGCGTTGCGAATGGCGTTACCCGCCTGGATCGCAAAGGCGCGCAGGTACGTGGCGTGTTGGGGGGTGTAGGTTTGCGCGGCGCGGCTGTA
>JAFGJA010000309.1 GCA_016929355.1 Anaerolineae bacterium
AAATTACTCTATGTTTGCGTTTTTTACTACCCTCTCCCTCTGATACCCTGTGGCAAGAACGGATTTCGCTCGTCTTGACTCCCCCTCTCCATGCGTGGAGAGGGGGCCGGGGGGTGAGGTAAATAAAAATACAACGCCGCAGTAAATGATACGGCCCCATCACCTGACCGGATTGGTAAGGGGTGGAGCCGCAAAAATCCAAAAATTGGATAGCAGGTCAGGCGTACTGCGTCAGCCTACATCAAGAACATCGGCATACCGAAGACGTGACGCACCTTCGGGCGGTACAGTTCCACATCATACAGTTCAGCCACATTCACGCGCTTGATGCCCTGCATAATCGTGCTCAGGTTGATGTCCGTATACAGCCCACGTTGCAACGCGACCATCCGCCCAAAACGCCCCTGTTCGACCAGACTCATCGCCATCTGCGCGTAGTTCGCCGCGACCATCAGATCGAGCGAGTCCGGCGCACCGGAACGCATCAGGTAAGCGATCTGTTGGTAAATGATATTCTGCCCGGTCAGTTTCTTGAGCTGCTCACCCACGATTTCACCAATCCCGCCCAACTTCTGATGCCCATACGCATCCGCTTCGCCGGACTGGATGATCTCGCCTTCTTCGATATAGGCTCCCTCAGAAACGGTGATCATCGCGTAGTTGCTCGGATTAAACGCCTTATCCTGCATGACCAATTCGGCCAGATGATGCAGATTAAACGGCACTTCGGAGATCAGCGCGCGATCCACGCTGGCGAGATAGGCCGCGATCAGCGAGGTTTCGCCCGAATTCCGTCCGAACAGTTCCACAACCGCGATCCGCTCGTGTGACCCGGCGCTGGTCCGCAGGTTGTTGATGAATTCCACCGAGCGCGTTACCGCCGTGCTGAAGCCGATGCAGTAATCGGTCCCGTACACGTCGTTATCCATCGTCTTCGGGATAGCCACGACCTTCATCCCCTCGCGGTGCATCCGTTCGCCATAACTGAGCGTGTCATCGCCGCCGATGGGAATCAGCACATCAATGCCCAGGTGATCCAGCACTTCCAGCGAGTGTTCGGTGTAATCTAACACATCGCGCCCGCGCTTATCGGTATGCTTGGGCACGTCCTTGTCTTTCAAAAAATCGGGAACATGGCTCGGCAGCACATTGCCGGGATTCGTCCGCGAGGTGTGCAAAAACGTCCCGCCCGAACGATCCACGCGGCGCACCACCTGCTTATCCAGGGGCATGATCCATTTTTCATTTTCTTCTTTGGGGGCATTAATATCGTAATTGAGCAATCCACCCCAACCACGACGGAACCCATATACTTCATGACCGGCATCCACAGCGCGGTTCACGATCTGCTTGATACATGGATTCAGGCCCGGTACGTCACCACCACCGGTCAAGACACCAATCCGTAACATTTTGTCCTCCTGATAGAAAATTCAAGCGCAGTTCTACTGCGAATAACAGCAAAGATAAAAGTCTAATTTGTCGGCGGTTAAATGACCGCATGACCATTATACCCAATGGATTGCGGTTCTGCGTTAGACAAATGTCACCAAAAAAGAGCGAAGACCTCGTATCAAGGCGCATCGTGACGCCGGTCATCACACACGTAAAGCGTCCTCCACCGGCCAATCCGCCAGAGCGCGCCGTAACTCAGCCACACGCGGCGGCAAGAGGGGGATACTCTCTGTTTGCTGCGCCCGGCTTGTCCCCAGCAAAAAGTCAACATACGTTATATCGGACTGAATGCTGACCTTTACATTATGCAGGTAGCGGCGCGGCACAAAAAAGCGATCATAGCGATATACGTTCGACAACGAATGCCCCTTCTTCCCCGGTCTGGCATCTTTGATCATGATCAGGTTTTGATCGGTTAGCACAATCGCCCGATTCGGGGATAGGAATGGATTCAGCCGCACGCCCGGCTGCCGGATCGCTGGTTCATAAATAATCGCGTGGATGGTTTCGCCCGGTAACAAACTGGTCCGGATAAAATTACGGAACTTAAGCGGCAGCGCTTCCCGTTTCTGTTTGTGTTCGTGCGCCGCCACCGGATCGACGGGGGCTAACTCGGTGAGCGGCATCATCTCCCGTTGGGGCTGTTCGGCGCTGCGCAACCGGCGCAACTCACGCTCGATCACATCTGCGCCCACACTGTTAAACTCAATCCGAATCGTTTCGATACGATCCGCCACCGCCCACCACAACTCAACATACGAATAGAGCAGCACTGTCGCCAATTGGATCGCCACCAGATTCGCCGCCGGAATCACGATCACCGCTAGATCGGGTTCATATTCCCCTCCGGCCCCTTCCACGATCAGAATCCGGTCATCCTGAAAGGCCAGCGTCCGCACAGGTGTGATCCGTAGTTCCAACAGCAGGGCACGCCACCAGGGACCTTCTTGCAACTCGCGGTAGTGCTGCGCCGGAATCATGATCAAACGGTGGGTGGTCTGCGCCGCCAGATACGGCGCAAGCGTTTGGTGGATAGCAGCAGGTAATTCCGCCGTGTCGTATATGATCCGGGGATGAAGTTCGGTCCCGCGCCTCATAATTCAATCTCCTCAACAATAATCAGCCTACGCGCTTAACTTCATTATACCCCGACACGCGCAACAAAAAAGAGGCGTGGAGCCTCTGGGTGCAATTTTACGAAAGTCCCTGTAGGGGAGTGCTCCCGGTTGCGCGCCGCGCAACATGCGGCAGGTCGCATCGGGCCGACCAGCGTGTCGGCCCCTACATAGTGCGTGCTTGAATTGTTTTCTCTATTTTATTCCTCGTTTCTTTGCGTTTTCTGTGTCTCGGTGGTGAAAATTTCACCCCACGCGCGCGATCAGACTCGGATCATCGTTCGCGGGCGTATTGACCTTGCGCGAGACAGGGTAATAGGCCATGTGCACGCCGGAAATCGGCTGCATCAACATGCGCAAAAATTCGGGTTCGTTGTTTTGGGGATCCAGCCACGCGGCGTAACGTTCCGGGGCGAGGATGACCGGCATCCGGTGGTGAAGGGGCTGCATGACCGTATTGGCCGCCGTAGTGATGATCGTGCAGGTGGTCAGGACTTCGCCCGACGTGGGATCGGTCCAATGAGCGTAGAGGCCCGCCATACCAAACGGCGCGCGCGATTTCAGGTGGATGAACATTGGCTGCTTCGCCCCGTCATCTTGTTTCTGCCACTCGTAAAAACCATCGGCCACGATCAAGCAGCGCTGCGTTTTGAAGGCATCGCGGAAGCTGGCTTTTTCGTGGACCGTTTCGCCGCGCGCATTGATCAACTT
>JAFGJA010000310.1 GCA_016929355.1 Anaerolineae bacterium
GGTTGTGGGAGATGATCAAACAACGGCAAGGTTTCTCGCTAGAAATCGTCATTCCGTCTGCCGCAACTTGATTGCGGTCTACTGAGACTCGATTGCACACTATATCTAATGGAGATAACTTGTAGATTTGGCCTGATCACATAGGGGCGAATCAATCCGAACCTCTGGTTCGCGTTCGCCCTGGGCCGACCAGCGTGTCGGCCCCTACATGGGGCCACTTTTAATTGTTTTCTCCATAATCACGCAGCCAAACAGCGCTACGGCGTGCGGCGCAAAATCACATATTCTTGCTCATCGTCAGCATTTACGCGCGTTAAAAACCCTTCTATAAACGTGGCTGAATAATAGCGCGCTGGCAGTTCATAGACGATCTCCCAGGTTTGATTTTCCGTTAATTCAATCCCTGTCCACTCGACAATCGAACTGTTCGGCACTTGAAACGTGACGGTGTACTGAACTGGTTCGCCCTCAAAATTGCCGATGCCGATATTGATCACCGTCTGGCTGTCATCCGCCCAGATTGCCCAGAACTGCGTGTAACGCTCACGGGGGCGTGTGGCCGCGCCCTGATACGCGATAAAAACGGCTACCGCCACAATCGCGCCCGCCAGCACCAGCAGCATCGTCTGGTTGAGCGGGAAGGTCGTTTTAAGCACGTAGAAGGGCGGTTTCGCTTCGATTTGGAGACGGAGCAAGGTGACGGTGTTGGCAACCAGCGTAATGCCGCCCAAATACAAAATCCACGAAATCGCCTCTAAGCCCATGTGGGTCAAATTCAGCAGCAGCGCGCCCAATGCGGATACGGATAAACTCAGCCCTAACGCAAACACCAATTCTTCAAAGAGGTCCAGAGGTTCGCGCAAAAACAGCGCCGACGTGATCGCATAACCGGGCAGAAACGTCACCATCATCAAGGCGGTCACTGCCTGAAACAGGCCCATATCCAGGCCCGCCAGCGTCACCAGAATGATGAGCGACGTGACCAGAATACTGAGAATCGAATCCAGTTCTTTCGATTTCAAACGATCACCCGGCTGGTTTTTCCATCAACAATACGAAGTAGAGATAGACCCCACGATGCACGTCTTGGATATTGCTCACGTAGTAGATCGTCGTGTTAAACCCTTCACCTGGCGACAACACCCGCCGTTGCAGCGCATCCAGATCATAAAAGCGCCCAAAACGATTATTCCACCAGGGCATTTGTACGACGCGCGCACCTTCATCCCACACAATACCGGGCCGGGAAATAAGCGGATCGGTCAAGATGCAATGTTCGGTGGTGAGGAATAGCGGCAAAAGACACAGCACCCCACCGGGCTTCAAAACACGGTAGGCTTCTCGGATAAACCCGCTATCGGCATTACCTTCGAAATGCTCGAATGCATTATGCAGCACCAATTTGTCGGCAAATTCATCCGGGATTTGCATGTCGGCGGCGCTGCCCCCAATATGATCACCGTGTATGCCGGGCGGATAGATCAGGTCTTGGCGGTAAACTTTTGCCCCGGTCATCTGGTTAACGACATTCGGGAAAACCGACCATTCGCTAGCCACATCAATGATCACATCTGAGGGTTGAATATCCATCAGTTCGAGTGACACATAGTATTCGATCAGCTTTTGGTCGCGCCAGCCGCCCGCATCAATTGGCCCCCCGGCATAACAGCGCGGATACTTCCATTTTTTGACATGCTCGCGGAAGCCCTGCACATCGGTTTGGTGTTCTTTAAGGGGCACACCTAACGAAGCAACCGTTTCAAATTCCGCATTTTTGATCATGGTCACTGCGGCTTGATTCGCAATGGCCTGCTTGCCGCCCAACACATACCATTGAAACACACGCGGCACACGCACCACCATCCCCAGCACAAACTTGAATCCCTCAACGAGCGCCGCCCCATAGCCGCGCTGTTCAGCAACACGCCCCATCAGATTAGTCAGGTAACAAAAAAAAGGTTTGATCACGGGTCTTCTCCTCGGAAAACACAATACACCAGATGCCAATCAGGGGCGGTGAGTCCCTCATCTTTAATCATAATCAGAGTCCACAGCAATACCAACGGCGTTAGACCCCGCTATCCACAATAAGATAGATCAACTTGATAAATGGCAATAATACCGTTATCGAAAATACGGTTGAAACGATCCAACGCATCAAATTTCTGAATCGAACTTATATACATCGTGTCATCATACAGCCCCTGTTCGGCCTCGTCGTAATAAAACCCACCCATTGGCGGGTATTCGGTGAACCGGTAATCCATCAACACGTACTGTATTTGGCCCACGCACAATGCCTCATAATTGCCAGGATCGAGACTGCCGGATAGGAAAATACTGAAGGTGTTAATGTCATAATAGGCATCTGAGACAATAAGCTGTCCCCCGAATGCATTCAACAACGCCCCATTAATACGATCCGCTATGAAATGCCCTTTTGCGCCGATATGATCGCGTGTCCAGAGCGCCGTTTCGATACCCGTCGCCTCAACAGAGCGAGTATCCGCGCTCGCCAGATAGGGTCCCGGCAGTTGGGCATACTGGGGGAAACTGAGGATCACGCCATCCCAAAACAGAAACACGATGATCGCCGCCCCCACGAACTGCCGAAAATAGCTATTCACCCGCGTCGGGAAAAGATTCACGACGACAATCGCCATGACAAACGCAATCCCGATATACATAAACGCGGTGACACGCGCGGCGAGTTCCGGTCCCACCGACGTAAACCGCAGCAGTTGCGTGACCGGGAACAACAAGCCGATCACCGTCAGCACCAGATAAGGTTTTTGCGCTCGATGATCGCGCCAGATAAACAACGCCCCCAAACACAGGCTGAGGAAAATAAACAGCGTCGCCAAGTACATCACAATTAGTTTGATCCAGGGAATCGTGACGCCACTTTCGTTTGAGCCTAATGAGCGTCCCGCTTCTTCGCGCAGAATCACTTTCCCCAAATCCAGAATCGCGCCGCTCAGGACCGGGACCAGATAGTTAATGGTCGCATTGGCAACGTAGATCATCCAGGAAAACGTGACAACCACCGCCAACACACTAAACGTCACCATATAGTTGCCACCCGAATCGGCACGCAGCAAAATAAACCGCAGCCCGCCCCACAACACCACCATCCCCAGTAAATAGTAACTGGTGATATGATGGGTGATAATTGTCGCCAACAGTGCGAGAATGACCACGACACTTAAACCCACGGCCCGCTCTGTATCGCTGGAAAGCCGGTATTGCAGCCCCATCAACACCAGTCCCATTGTCACAATTGCCAGCGATTCATAGGAAAACTGCGCGTCAAAAAACAAAAAGTGCGGATTGGTCATATACAACAGCGTGGCAATACTTGATACGCGCGATGCCCCGGCGACCTGCTCAAAAAAGAGATAGATGGTAAGCACAAAGGTGATGCGCGCCATCAGAATGGTCAGGACGCCTGCCGTGAACAAATCCAGCCCACTCAGCGAGACAATCGCGGTGGCGACGCTGTGCAAGCCGGGATACAACGGGCCAACCGGCAACAAACTGTTCTCACTAAACAGATGATCGGTTACGAGAATATCCTGTGAAGTCCGGTATTGCAGCAGTTCATCAAAAAAGGTGAAATACAACGGGCTATGCATCACCTTGATCAAATACATGCCAATGCCGATCATCAACAGCAGGGCCAACCGTTCACGCCGGGCCGGATACGGTGACAGAATCCGAAACGCGGGCACAAAGTAGAACACAAACAGCGACAGCAAAAACAGCAGTTCATGATGGGCGGTTTCGCGGCGCGCCCCGACAAAAGCCAGCGAGACACCGAGTAAACCGAGCGCACCAATCACACTAATGATCGGGAACCAGCCCCAATTCATCATTTCAGCATCGGTTATAGCCCGATCGTGATGAACCGTGGATAGACTCGGTCCCAACACCCACTGCCGAAATTGCGACTTCACAAAGTGGATCATTAGCGAAACAGCCGGAAAATGATTCTGCCTAATGCCGCCAGTGAGATCAAGACAATCAAAAAGGCCGTGATCATCAGGATCAACTGCTCAATTTCCGAGAGTGAGGCTTCATCCGCCGCATTGTCCGTAATCACCGCACCTGTTGGGGCAACGGCAGTGGGGGCGGCGGTAGGTTCTGCCGGGGCGGAAGGCGTTTCCGCTTCGGGCAGTTCGCTCACTTCGGACTGGATTACGTCTGGCTCGATATATACGGGGCGGAACATATCAGCCACGCGGTAAACAATCACCGGGTCTTGATTCGCCTGGACCATCGCAATCGCCCCGGTTTCGTTAACCGGCGGAATACGCTCATAAAAGGCCTGGTAGCTGAGTTCCGTATCGCCATAGAGCATTAGCACACTGCGCTCGCTGTTCCAGGGCGAAGTCGTCGCCTGGATAATGCCGGTTTGGGGATAGTCCAGCAACGCCATGACTTCTGCGGGCAGTTCTGTACCTTCCAGGAAACTCTCGCGTAGCGGTTGTTGGCCGATCATGATCAAATGATAATCGGCGTGAGAAGCCGATGTCACTTGATCGGCAGTGGTCAGGGAAAGATCAAAGTCCTGCGGCGCATATTCACCCAGGATCGCGGCTAAGGACAACGCGGCATCATAATCGGCCTGCGTCGGGGCGATAGGCAGCACAATCGCCACCGGGCTGTTGCCGGGCACATCGTTCACATAGGGATAGGGAAACGAATGTAAATCGGGTTGGGTATCGTAGGTATGCGGCAGATCAAAGTATGAATCGGCGTAGATTTTCACCCAATTTGTTTCCACCAAAAACATCTCGCAACCGTCATGCGGCAGCGGACTGGCGATCATCGCTTTGAGGTCCAGGCTGCGGGGTGAACTCGCACTTTGCGCCCAGTTATTGAGCGCGCGCGCGGGCAGTTCTAAGGCCACCCACCGATCCCCATCACCAGCCGTAATGTCAATCGTCCCGATATAGATGTCATTGATATAGATCACCATGAACGTATCCGCTTCGCGCAGCGTCGGACTGAACGCCACATGCAGCGTTAAACGGGACCCCGCGTCTAAAATCCAACCGGAGGGGCGGCGGAAGTAATAATAAGCGCCCATCATCCCCACGCCCTCGATGGTGCGATCATAGTCGCCAAGTTGATCAAATGTGACCCGATCTGTGGTCCAGGCCGGCGGTTCGAGCGGCGCAGGGCGCACCTGCAACGCCTCAATGATCTCATAGGTATCGCTGAAAAATTGGATCGTATCCGCATCAGCGAAAGCGCGTCCGGCCAGCACCAAGCCACTCTCAGCCGAAGCCGTGACCAGCAGCACATTGCGCGCCGCATTCCAGGGCGACGGGATAATTTGTACGACACCAGCCGATGGGTCAACGACCTCGGCCATTGCTTCATCGGTGGAAGTCATCAATTGCCCTTCTTCAGATAAAAGCGTATCATCCAATTCCGCTATGAGCGGCAATCCGTCCGGTGTGCCCACCAACACCAGATGCGCCGTATTCTTCTGGTCATCCGTGAGCGTATTTGACGTAGCGAACGTCAAGGGCAAATGATCAACCGTCAGGCCGGAGCCTAAACGCGCCGCCACCTGCGCTGCCGTTGTCAGCGTGACCGGATCGGGATTCTCCGGCAGCACAAACACGACGGGCGGCGGATCAGACAAGCGAGACTGGGTAAAGATCGCGTCCGGCAGTTCGGCTAAAGTAGGTGGGCCAGAACGACCTTGCAGTGACATCGTGATCGTTGACGTTTTCTGGATGATCAGCCATTGCCCCGGATTATTGGTATATTCGCACGGTTCGTTTGTTATCCGCAAATGCGCCTTGAAACTTAAGAGTACGCCTGTATCGCCAAGCAAATCCACCGGGACGCTGACCGGGATAGTCCCGCTCTCGGCGGGGCGGATGCTGGTCAGTTGTTGGTTATTCGCCAGCACCGTCAGCGTTGCGTCAGTCGGATTTAACAGGGGTGAGGCGGTGTAATGAATCGCTACTGCAAGAGCATCTTCGATAATCCAGTTGCTCTGAAACGGTATCCAGACATCGGCGGATGCATACAACCCTTTAAGCTGAACGTCACCGGTTCCAATGTCCTGAAACGTAAGCTGGATCGTCCCGGCCTGCGCCCGAACCGGAGCCATCTGGCCGGATGGGAAAACAAGGGTAATGAGCAATACTGCCATGAACAGTTTGAGTCGCATCGCGTCTATGCCTCCGTGCCCCACCGCAAGTTAGATGAGGTTCAGCCCCAAAATCAGCAAAAAAACAAACAACAACGGTACAATACCAACCAACACAATTTGGCGATAGTAGCGCGTCAATTCGGAGTGAACACCTGTGACCAGTTCGCGCTGGATAATGAGTACAATCAACACCAGCACGGCAATCGGTTGCAGCGTGTCATAGATCGCCGCACTATTCAGGCTGGAAACGGTTGTCGGCGTAAAAATCGTATCCATCAGGTCACTTATCCCTTCACCATCGGCAGCACCAGAAAATAGATCACGTTTGCTACCCCATGCACCACCATTGCCCCGGTAAGACTCCTGGTCAATGCGACCAACCAACTCAAGATCAAGGCAAATCCAAACACCAGGCTGATATAAACCGGCGTACCATAATCGAAATGCAGTAAGGTATACAGTGCAGCGCTGTAAATACCGGCAATGTAGCGATCATTTAAAAACTGGTGAGCGATAGTTTGGATCACACCTCGAAACAAAAATTCCTCTAAAAATCCCAGACAAACGACCAGGATCACGCCATGTACCAGCATCATCCCCGGCGAAAGCGAGCCGACAGCCGCCGGTTGGCGCAGTTCATACAGCGCATAACCAAAAAAGATACCCACCGGGGCCAATAGCATCTGCCATCCAAAAAATCGCCTGTTCAGCCCCAGATCATCCCACGAGTACTTCAGGGTAGCGACGATAATGATCCCGCCGATCAACAATGGCCCGGCAGCAACCGCATACCAAAAAATACGGTCCAACCCAGTCAAAGGTAGAGTATAACCGATCAACCGGATCAATGGCACAACGGTCAGCCCTAGAAACTCGCGTTGAAAGTCATTATTTCGATTAAGTAACGCATAGAGCAAAAGGAATTCTAAAATCAGACTATAGAGGAGTATGCCCATCCTCGGCGCAAAATTGATGGTAATCCACTCCGCCATGAAAATAATGAGTAGATACCCAAAAAGCACCAACTGCACTATTTCCATGCCGGGGTCAGCTTGGTAGTCATGATCAGGTTTCCGCAAAATCCAGCCTAACTTTCTGTCATCATTCTCAGGCGGAGTGATTCTACGATTTTTCACCCATTATGGCGAATTGATCCCGAATGATTGTATTAAAAATCACTCATACCGCCCATAGAGGCCATTTCTGCACCCGCCAAGACTGGCTGGATGAAAAAGGCGTAGAGCGGCTCCCGCCACCTGGAACGAACTAGTCGAAACGGGCCAGATGTTCACTGATGAA
>JAFGJA010000311.1 GCA_016929355.1 Anaerolineae bacterium
AAGTGGCCCCATGTAGGGGCCGACCAGCGTGTCGGCCCAGGGCGAACACATTGGTTTGCCCCTACGTGAGATCATGCCAAATCTACATATTTTCTCCATAAGATGAGTCATGCGAATCAATTCTAGCACAAATTTTTAATGCTATTTTTATCCCGTCTATCAAGAATGCTTATACTATAAATATAGCGGATGACGGGATATTGACACAATAACGACTTGGGCCATTAGGGTATGGGATCGATGCCAGTTATAGGATAATTCGAATCAGGTTTGTTTAGCGTCTGTTAAGGTGCATCGGCCATCTGTCCGTATTATAATACGACACAAAAGCAGGAGCTTTGGGGAATAGGAAAAGCACATGAGCAACGAGCAGGTAATTTGCGAGAATTGCGGTAAGCCCAATGCGGCGCATGAAGGCTACTGTTTTGCCTGTGGCAATATTTTACCCGCCGGGATGCAGGCCATTGCGACGCGCGGTCTATCGAATGAGAGTACGCTGAAACCTCAATTGCGTTGGGGGACCGCCTATTTTGGCGATCAGATGATTTTGCGAATGCATGTGCGCGGGGCTAATGAGTGGGTCGAAAAGCATTTTTCCGAGGAGTGTGTGTTGGGCCGCACGGCGAGCAGCGATGGGTGTATTGATTTGACCGAATTTGGCGCGGTGGACCTCGGTGTTTCCCGCGAACATGCCAAATTGACGCGGCAGAGTGCCACGATTATGGTGCAGGACCTCGGCAGCACCAACGGCACATACCTGAACGGACAGAAATTGCTGCCCTACCAGCCGCGCGTATTGCGGAATGAAGATGAACTTTCGTTAGGTGAATTGGTGCTGCGCGTGTCGTTTATGCGTTCGCCACGCTAGATCGGATGCTGTTGGCTCCCCTTCCTCGATTGGATGATCCGCTTTTGAGGTAGAGGCGGACCAGCGTGTCCGCCCGGCGCGGCTTTGCGCGTGTCGCGCGACTGGGAGCACATCCCCTGGCGGTTTCTTTTCGCCCCATACGTGCTATAATAACCGCACAACGCCACAAAAACACAGCCCCGGTGGGTAGTCCGGGCGGCGCGCGTGTTGTTTTTTTGTACACGGCGCGCTCAGTAACCGTTCCTGTTTCAGCGCAGGATGTCCAGTGGTGGCACTTTGCCGTGTCTACTGGATGTTTGCAACTTAGCTGAAAGAGGAACGATGCGTTTTACCGTCTATTTTGAGTCCCCATTTTGGGTCGGTATTCTGGAAGAAGAACGCGACGGGGTGTTATACGTCGCGCGGACGGTGTTCGGGGTCGAACCATCCAACCAGCAACTCTACGAATTTATGATCTACCACCTGTCCGATCTGCGCGCGCAGATGACGGTAGGCTTGCCGGTTGCGGCGCAATCACAATCTCAATCCCGCAAAAATCCCAAACGGATGCAGCGCGAAATCCGCCGCGAGATGGCGTGTGCGGGCGATGGCTCACGATCCAAAGCGCACGAGGTCATGCGCCAGCAGATCGAACAGGGCAAACAAACGCGCCGCCAGCGATCCAAAGCCGAACGCGACGCCGAACAGGAGCGCAAACGCCAGATCAAGCGCCAGAAAAGCAAAGATAAACATCGCGGGCGCTAATCCCGGCTTTCAGTGCGCCATTTGTGCGCCGCCTCCAACGCTTTTGGGGTGCCGATCTGTTCGAGGGCATTGGCGACGCGGCTGCTAACTTGCCAGTCGTTGGCGAACAAGGCTGCGATTAGGGCCGGAACTGCCCGTTTGTCGCCAATAATGCCTAATCCGCGCGCCGCATAACGGCGAATAGCGGCTTCAGGATCATTTAGGGCGGCAATTAGTGGTTTAATGGCTCGAACATCTTGCGACTCGCCAAGAATTTGGACAGCATAACGGCGTACATTCACGTTCTCATCGTGCAGTTCTGCGATCAGTGGTTCCACAACTGCCTCCCCAAAGCGACGCAAGGCATTGGCCGCCATGCGTTGGATAGTAGCGTTAGAATCATGTAACGCCTTAATGAGTGGCTGGATGGCTTCGGGATCACCCAATCGACCAAGTGCTTCGGCTACAGCCCGACGTACCCATTCGTTTGGATCGTCCAGTACATCAATTAACGATGTTAAGATGCGCGGATCATCGATCTGACTCAAAGCTTGTACGGCATAGTAACGGACATACTCGTTGGTATCATGGCAGGTCGCATGAATGAGTGCTTGTATTGAAGCAGGATGACTCAGTCGTTCGAGTGCTTTGGCGGCATGATAGCGAATTTCATCCTCATTCTCTTGATCGTTTAGGGCCTCAATCAACGAGGGTACGGCGGGATCGCCGATGTTGGCGAGCGCTTCGGCGGCGCTACTGCGGATCAGGGCGATTGTTGCTTTGGTCACATTCGCGCGCTTGATGCGCAATGCCTTGTGCAATGGGCCAATGGCGCGCGGATCACCCAGGTTGCCGAGCGCGTCGGCTGGGTTGTTGCGAAAATCATGGCTCGCGGTGGCGTCTTGACGGGGATATGCTTTGGGATTATTGACATGTTCGACAGCGTAGCTATAGGCAAAATAATCCCGCAGCATGAGATGGACAAACTGATAGGTATCTGAGTTCCTGTCCCGGATGAGATGGAGTTGAACGGCCAGATTGATAAAAGTGTCTATATCTTCTTTAGGTAATTGGATTGTTTCCACTTCGTCAAGTTCGAAATCTCTTCGGGTCAAAATATTCTCATAGGCAAGGTCTGCGCCAACATTTTCCATGGCAACATGGCCGAGGATGGCTAACAACTTATTCAACTCAAATTTTTGGATATCGGGCGCGGTTTCCTCGCTGTTTTTGCCTCGTTCATACTGGCGATTGATATAGGTTGCAAAGATGTGATCGCGGAGTTCTTGATATGTATTCAGATGTTGAAGTTGGGCGGCTTCGGTTGCATGTTCACGGTATGCTTCAACAAACACACTCAACAACAGAGGGGTGCGCACGACTTCGCGTACATCATCATTGGCTTCCAGTACTGCCCATAGATCAGGCATATCACGTAAATAGTTGCGTATTTGGTTAGTGGTCAATTTGTTGAGTGTGACCGCGCCATTTAGCTCAAGCTGTTTATTCATCATGGCATAATCGTATTCACGACAGGTCAGGATGATTCGATTGGCCGGATTGGTTTCGTTTACAACGTTCATCAGGGTATCAATGAACTGCCGGCATGGTTCGTACCGGGCCTTGTGCTGTCGAGATTCTTCTATGTCGCGGCCTAATTCGTCCAATCCATCGAGTAGCAGGAGGACGTTTCCCGCCTCAAATTCAGCTTGTAGCATCGCTTCGTTCAAATCATGGTAACTCTCCGCGATCCACTCCAAAATCGATGGTTGGCGCTGGGCGTCCCATAGCGCGACGAGATGAAAGAGCGGGACGGGGGCAGTGCTATCAGCCAGGCGTGCCGTGACCGCATCGCGCATATAGGCCATGAGTGTAACCGTTTTGCCCGCACCTGGTTCGCCTAGTAGCAGCAATCGTTTATCAAATGCACGGCAGGCATCAGTGAACTGTTTGAATTGGATCGGCTGGCTGGTTTTCTTTCTGAACCCGTGCGCCAGAAACAGTCGACTTAGTGGATCAGGGGAGGGTTGTTGTTTGGTAATAACTGCGCCGGGCATAATTCGACTGCTAAGCTCAATCGGATTGGGTGGCAGCAGCAAGGTGTTTTCAAAAAACTCAACAATGGTATCGTACAGGCGTACCAGATAGGGGTGGAATGGGTCGGAGGGGGTGGGGAGGGCTGGTTCGATTGGCACCATTTCGGCGCGAACATAGTCGAATAACTGCTTTAGCGCATCGGTTTCATTTTCGAAGAAGTCGATCCGGGTATGCGTGATAACCGAAATCGGGGGTAAAACATCCGCGAAGCGCGCCACGATGACAGGTTTATCACACAACAGCGCGTACTGGATTTCGCGTCGGACGAAACTATTTTGACGGTTCACATCTGGCGTAATACAGACCGCTATATAGTCAGCGTTTTGAATGGCCTGTTCAATGAGTGCCGTGAAATCTTGGGACGGATCAATATCGCGTGCATCATGCCATACCCCAACCCCGCGATTCTGTAATTCACTGGCAAGGAGTAGGGCCGCCGAATTTCCATCCTGTCGTGAATAGCTGATGAAAACACTCGTCATGCGGATGTTCCAAGAATTAATCTAGCAGCATGTTAACATAGTATACTTGTAGTATGCAGGATATACAAACCGGCTTGGAAGGGCGCGGGATGTCGCTGGACGAAGCTATCGCTTACGCGCTTGAATCGAGTAACTCTGATTTTTCCTCACTGTCCGGCAGCGTGTAATGCCGCCAGCGCGCCAGCAGCAGCAAAAACATCACCACATCGATCAGCACATGGGCAGCCACCGGCATCCACAGCCCGCCGGACCATGCCGCCAATCCGCCGAGTAACAACCCGGCAGTCGTCGCGTAGATAAAATACATGGGGGTGATGGCGTGCAGCGCCCCAAAAATGATCGCGGCAACGACTAAACCAATGTCCGGTTGGAGCGCGCCCCGAAACAGGATTTCTTCGGGGATGCCCGCGATGAGGCCAAACCAGAGACTATACGGCACAGTCAGCGCGCGCATATCGAGCGTCTGGGTGATGATCAGTTCAATGCGGAGCATGGCGGGGATCAACGCGATCAGGCGGTAGGCGATCAGCGCAAACAGAACGCCCACCCCCGCGCCGAGCAGCAGATCACGCAGCCAGTGATCCGCCGGAAACCACGCAGAAAGCGATCTGGCGCGGATCAGCCCGGCCCACAGCAGCGCCAACGCGATCATGCCCGCGCCGAACAGCGTGCCGTAAATGCTCAACGTGCGCGGGTGCAGCCGGGTCGAGGTGGGTGGCGGTGTTGCACTTTCATCAAAATTGATTGATGATTCTCGTTGTTGGGGCAAATAGGGTTTTGTCATAGCGCTGCTCAGATACGCCAACAATATACTCACATAACGCAAATATATTTTTTATAGTTTTAGGGTATGATGAATAACACTGACTATCATCAATCCTAACATTGTGCTCCCGTTGTGGACAATTTTTGCTGGTTTTATACGATCTAGTTGTTGATCACTTAGTTGGCTTGCGGTACAATTTATCATATTCTAATCATAAAAATATTGATTTATCGATTGCAAACTTGTACAATGCTTGGACAAACAAGGTTCATCAAAGTAAAAGTCGTCTCGCTGATCGTTGCGTTCCGTTGGTTTACGGGCTAGCCCGTTCTCACACAAAAAAGGCAGGCTGTTGTGGTAGCTCTATCAGATAATAATACGAGGCGTCAACTCTCTGAACATTGGGAATCCGAATTTTCTCCCTTTGGCTCGCTGGATACGGCGTCTGATCAGGAAAATTCCGCGCCGAAGAAAAAAGACTCCTATGTCCCCAACGCCGATGCCGACTTGCTGCAATTCTATTTCCGCGATATTCGCCCCATTTCTGAACCGATTGACGTTGACCGCGAGCAGGCGCTGGCCCGGTTGGTCCAGGCCAGCAACGAAGCGATGGATCGGCTGGATGGCGGGGATTGTTACGATATTGATGGCGATTTTTGTGATGTGATCGAGATCGGTGAAACCGCCCGCCAGGAATTGATCATGGCGAATACGCGCTTGGTGATTTCGATTGCCAAGAAGTACCAGGGCCGGGGCTTGCCCCTGCCGGACTTGATCCAGGAAGGCAATCTGGGTCTGATGAAAGCGGTGGATCGCTTTGATCCGGGGCGGGGCGTGCGGTTGAGCACGTATGCGACGTGGTGGATTCGCCAGTCGATTGCCCGCGCCGCCGGAGATCGCGGGCGCACGATTCGCCTGCCGATCAATCAGGGCCAGCGCTGGGGCCGGTTGCGCCGGACGGCTGAAACAATGGCCCAGCAGTTGGGCCGCGAACCAACCTATGAAGAACTCGCGGAAGAAAGTGGTCTGACGCCGGATCAGGTCGAAACGACAATGATGGCCGCGCGCGAACCCGTGCAGCTTGACGAGTTGATCGGTGAAGAGGAAAACCGCCCGCGCGCCGATCTGGTGGCGGATCAGGAAAGCGAACTGCCCGAAGAAGCCGCCGCGCGCCAACTGCTGCTCGAATCGATCAGCTTCCTGTTGGGCGCACTGCCGCCGCGTGAAGCGCAGATTATCCGGCTGCGGTTTGGCCTGGAAACCGGCGATACCCACAGCATGTCGCAGATCGGGCAATTGATGGGCTACAGCCGCGAGCGGATTCGCCAGTTGCAGCACGCCGCGCTGAACAAGCTCCGCCAGTTGCAAGAAGAATATGGACTGAACGAATATCTGGAATGAGTAACGGCGTTGGGGGGACGCGCTAAGCCTGTGCCCCCCTCACAGGTTTTCGCAGGATAATCTTGCTCAACCGGGCGCATGTTCGGTTGAGCATTTTTTTGTTACAATGTTTTTGGCTACAATAACGTCAGTTGATCATCCAGGCGCGTAATCGCTAATTCAACTTTTTCGCTTAAGTCCTGGAGTAAACTCAACACAAACATCGATTCGTCGGATTGGCGCGGGGGAAAGAGCCGCGTCCAATAGGTGTAAGCGGCAGATAACCGGTCAACGGCCAGCAGCGCGGTGACACAAGGGGTTGCGGGCAGGCCGGGTTGGGCCAGATACGCAATGAGTGCGTGTTGGAATTGGGGAGCTTGTTGTTCAATATGGGCCAATACCTGATCAAATAATGGTTGATTCCACCCCCCGCGTCGTTGGAGTGCGTCGGGAGACGTTTCCTGTAAGGTATCACCCATATCAATCAAGATGGTCATGAGTTGTTCAGTTAAGCGTTTGGTTGACCTGCGTTGGGAGCGTTCCCAACGTCGCCGGCCTAGAACGCCAATGATCACCCCCCCCAGCACGCCGCCAAGTGTAGAATTCGTGTAAAATCCGAGCGTCAGCGCAACCCCTACTATAATGAGAATGACGACTAACTCAATAACTGAACGACTCATAACGAACTCCCCCTAATAACTGGGACGATCTGCAACCCATTTGCAGACTATAACAGGTTATAACGTGAGTCTAATCGGTAGCGGGTCGCACAGCAAATTCCAGGCGCATCACCCGCCAGCGCTGTGTTAGGAAATAGTTAGTTCGACAATGTCACATTCGAGACTTGAGCGCGAATGTGGTAAAAACAACCGAATGAACTTGAGCAAAAACAACGGGAAACTA
>JAFGJA010000032.1 GCA_016929355.1 Anaerolineae bacterium
AATGGTTATAAGCGGTAGCCATTCCAACAGGGGCATGATTTTTGTCTGGAAATCTTGCAGTTTGCGGGTGGCATTGGTTTTTAACAGCCCGCGCATAACCTCATAATATACAGGTTGGCACAAACAAACTCGATGACCAGCTTTTACTGTCGAAAACAATTGTTGTGAAACAGGCTCGCGCGCGTTTATACGATCTGCAATCACATTTGTGTCGAGCACATACGTCAGTCTTTCCATAGTTCCTCATCAAACGGTTCGATGTACTCTACATTCATGGCCTCAGTTATCTCGTTAAGTTCAGCCGGGGTTAGTCCCTCACGGAGTTGTTCGAATGCTGTATCGAGGCGGTGCGCGCGTTCTTCCGGTGTCAAATCGTGGGCCAGAGACATCGTATCTGTGCGTTGATCGATATACGTGCGCAGTTGAATCAGTTCATCTAGCGAGAACACATCAAGTGCTTTTATCACCTCTTGCAGAGTCATCATGCCGCACCTCCGTTTACACGATTTAGAGAACCCAATTCAAAACAAAAAACGCTTATTTTCCGAGAACTGATTTCACCAATTCCCCGACCCGCGCCTTAAAATCTGCCGGGTAATCGTGCCCCATGTCCGCGTGAAATTCGCGCTCACAGGGGATACCCGCCTCGTGCAGCATGGCGATCAGTTGATCAGTTTCATCCTCAAACTGGTCCTGTCCGCCGATGATCACATAACCGCGCACATCGCGCTTGGCTTCTTTGGCCGCTTCGACAACAGGTTGCCACAATTCCGGTTCGCGCGAATATGGCCCACCGGGACACACCGCAATAAAGCCCTGCGCCGCGACTTTTCCGGTCAATACCAACCGGATCGCGGTTTCGGCCCCGCGCGAAAAGCCGCCCACAACTACCCGCGCCGGGTCAATGGGATAGTTCGCGGTCAGCGCCGCGAGATGAGTCTCAATTTCCTGATCGACAATATCCTCATCATCCCAACTGTAGGCGAAGTTATCGTGCGAATCCATGCCTGCCAATTGCGACGATTGCGGCATGGCGACGATCCAACCGTTGGCGGTAGCGGGTTGCCAGTGGTCCTGATGCCAGAACACATTGCTGCCGTTGCCATGCAGCGCGAACAGCATCGGTTTGGGATCAGCGCTGTCATCCGGCACAAAGGTGACGAGTTCCGGTGTCGTGCGGCCTTTCGCCGCATCAAGCCGTTCATTGGAAAGTTGCTGCAAGCGTTTGAATTCCGGCAGGTCGCGTACCGCGTCATAATCGGAATCGCGCCAGAAGTAATCGCCGAGCCAGTAGCCGCCTTCGATCAGATCGCGCAGTTCGTCCAATCCGGCATCATGTTTGCCGCTACGCACCTGGATCATGGAGCGCACTAAGCGCAAAAATCGCGCGTTTTGCGGCAGTTGGGCGATGCCCGCCGTTGCCAGATTAACCGCCTGCGCATAATTACCTTCCGTATAGAGGGCAATGATCTGTCCGAACAGTGAGTCAAAATCTTTATAGGGAGTCTCGGTCATCATTCATTCCTTTGGGGGATTATTACCACGCTACCCTATTATACGCTGCGACTTATTCGGCGCTTGTTGTTTTAGCATGGGCGGCGAAAAACTTCAGGATCATGTCGGTGGCTGAAATTTGCTGGTTAGGCTGCGGCAAACTCGGCGCGGGTTCAACGGGTGATCCCGGCCAGGCGTGTTCGCCATCCACAATTGTGATCAGTACCACGTCGATCCCGTCCGGGCACGCGAATGTATCTGTGATGATATTCCCCGCAAAGCTGATGTCCGTTGCCGGTTCAGGATCACAGCCGTTATGTACCACCCAGAAGCCGATACTTTCCGCCACCGATACATCCGTGCGCCCATCGGTAAACTGTCCGGTGGCTTCGCCGCCCGTATAGGATACATAGTTATCTTTCATGCCATTGATCGCAATGATCGAAACGGGTGCGGTGGGCGCACGGATGATTACTTCCGGCCAACCGGTTTGCGGAATGCCGCCGATACTGGCCGCAACGGGGCCGACTGCCGCGAAGATGTCTGAGGCTTCTGCCGCCAGACGATAGGCCAACATCCCGCCGTTGGACATGCCCGTCGCGTAAATCCGGTTGGCGTCGATGTTAAGCAACTTCTGCATCGCCGCAACCAGTTCACGGATAAAGGCCACATCATCCACGTTATTGCGCGGTTGAAGATTGCAGCAATGCCCTGCGTTCCAGGCGAGTTCTTTGTCGCCGGTCCCGTTCGGGTAGACCACAATAAAGCCGAGTTCATCCGCTTTCGCGTCCATCTCGGTGTAGATTTCGAACAGTTCGTTATTGCTGCTCAGACCATGCAGCCCGATGATCAATGGGGCTGGACCGTTCGCGTACACGCCTTGCGGGATATGCACCTTGAACGAGCGTTCCAGCCCATCAACGATGATGGTGCGCTCGTAATCGCCGGGGGGCAGAGTGCGAATCTGTGCCTCGGCGGGCGTGCAGGGCACTACAACCGGTGAAATGAATAGGGTGATGCCGACGATGAACGCTAGCACATGCACAAGTTTCAAAATGCTCAACCTCCTGTGTGATGTATCCGAATCCTACACGAACACGGGCGAAAGTCCATAGCGATTCGGGCACGTTTATCATACGCTTAGGTAGCGCGCAAAATGTGATCAATGGCGCATAAGTGGGTGAGGGACTATAGCGGTTGCGAGGTGGTCTAGGGCGTAAAATGGGGATGGAATAGTTATTTTTTTGAGAGGAATCTTATGGCCCAGAACACACCACCTATCCCGCCAGCCGCCGCCTATACGCGCCTGGTCGAGCGTCTGAATCGCTTTCCGCAGGGCGCGCCGCCGAGTCCCTCGTTATATGAGATTCTCTCGATCCTGTTCAGCGAACGCGAAGCGGCGTTAGTGGCACAGCTACCGATCCAATCCTTTGCGCTGAAAGATGCGGCGCGTATCTGGCAAGTGGACGAATCCGCCGCGCAAAAAACGCTGGACGATCTCACCAGCCGCGCCCTGATCATTGATGTGGCACATCCCGATGGCCGGATCATGTATTCTGTGCCGCCGCCGATGGCCGGATTTTTTGAATTTTCGATGATGCGGCTGCGCGATGACGTGGATCAAAAGCGGCTGGCGGAATTGTATTACCAGTACCTCAACGTCGAAGATGATTTTTTGACCGATCTGTTCGGCACTGGCGGCACGAATCTAGGCCGGATTCTGATCAACGAACAGGTGATCCCGTCCGGGGTGGAAGTGCTGGACTATGAACGCGCGTCGGAGGTGGTCAATACCGCGTCCCATATCGGGATCAGCCAGTGTTACTGCCGCTTCAAAATGCAGATGGTCGAAGAAGCCTGCGCTGCGCCGCTTGACGTTTGCATGACGTTTAACGCTACCGCCGAGGGCTTGATCAAGAGTGGGTATGCGCGTCAGGTGGATGTGGCGGAAGGTATGGACGTGCTGCAAACGGCGTATGATCACAATCTCGTGCAGTTTGGTGATAATGCGCGCCGGGATATGAATTTTATCTGTAACTGCTGCGGCTGCTGCTGCGAAGCCCTGACCGCCGCGCGCCGCTTTGAAACTATGAATCCCCTGCACACGACCAATTTTATCGCTGCGATTGATTTGGATAAATGCTCTGGCTGCGGCAAATGTGTCAACATCTGCCCGGTAGAAGCGATGACGCTGGTTTCGGCGAACGATCCCACCCAACCAAAGCGCAAACAAGCGCGGCTCAACGAGGATATTTGCCTGGGCTGCGGCGTCTGCGCGCGAGTCTGTGACTCGGATGGGATCACCATGCAGCCGCGTGAACAGCGCGTCTTTACCCCGCTCACGTTTGCGCACCGGGTTGTTTTAACGGCGACAGAGCGCGGCCAACTGCAAGACCTCATCTTTGATCGCCGTGATCAATGGAGTCAGCGCACGCTCGCCGCGATTTTGGGCGCGATCCTGCGCCTGCCGCCGGTCAAGCGCACGCTGGCACGGCAGCAGGTGCGATCTCGTTTTCTGGAAGCCTGGATCGATAAGGTCGGCAATGCGCGCAGTCCCAGGCCACCGCTCAAATAATTATTCAGATGGGAGGCTCCAGACGGTTAGATACTGCGCTTCGTCATTCCACCACCGGAGCGCCAATCGTTTGCCATCCTCGCTAAAGCGCAGCGCATACATATTGTCCGCGTTTTCAAGCGGGAAGGTGACGATCTCGTCGCCAGCAGGGAGCGCATACAACAAAACGGCAGGGGGATCGCTGGTCGTTACCGCCACGACGGACGAGTCCGGTCCGAAGGCCGCGCGGGAAACATCACCTAACGCAGCGACTCCCTCGCCTGTCTCAATGACTGTCACCGATGGCTCGTCGTTATTCATCGAAAAGGAAATGGTAGACCCCCACATGATTGTTTTTTCGGTATGGGTCATGGTCCAATCAGGACTGAGCGTGGATGTTAACCCGCCCACCGTCGTAGCGATAACTTCTTCCCCCTTTTCAAGATCGTAGATATGGAGTTGGCCGCTGCCGGGGCTGGGATTCATGTTGCTCCAATCCATCGTGTTATAGGCCACCCGGTTGCCGTCCGCGCTAAAATAAATTCCACCATAGACCGCCTCGTCATGTTCAAGGACAAGTTGATCTTCGCCTGTTCGCACATCAACCAGACGCAGCAAACCCGGTCCCAGATCGGTGCCGCGCTGAGTGCCTAGTATGGCGCTGCTGGTGCGCCCGATACCAAAGGCCAGTACGCTCTGGTTAGGGCGAAAAACAAGGGCATCAACATAACCCTCAATATCGAGCGAGAGTATTTTTTCGCCGGTATTAACGTCTATGGCCTGGATAAGGGTGGTACACCATCCGGGCGAACAGGAAACGGAATGGGCAGCAACCAGCGTGCCATCGGTGCTGATCGCCGGGCTGTTGACCGATTCGCCTGCAAAGTAGGTGGCTTTCACGGTATTGGTGGCGAGATCAATCAAACTTATCCCGTCATCGGTGGCAACGGCGAGGATTGAGCCATCGGCGATATAGGTGGGACTAAAAGACCTTTCAGTAATTAAATAATCGCCCGGTGTTCCACTCGCCAGATCAAAAATCCGCAACCCATTAGGTGTCGTAATCGCAACGGAGGCTCCATCGGGGCTGACAGCATACCCGAAGCCCGCGCCATCACTTTCTGGATCAATTGTGATGAGTTCGACAAGCTGCGCCGCATTCTCTGCCGTAATTGCTAGCGGATCGAGGGCCGGAGCTTTCTCTTTTTCGTCGTCACCACAAGCTGCTAAGATGAGTACTCCCAGAATCAAAAAACATAGCCCGATTCGTTTCATCAAAAGGCATCCTTTCACACTTATGTTTGATTAGCAGGCTTTTTCTGAGAAAGCTTGTGCAATGATGAACTAACACGAGCTGCGGAATAGGTTCCGGCGCTAAGGTGGGAATAAAGGTGAGTATATAATTTTCTGCAAAGAGATGATAGTTATCCGGCTAAGGCCAACGGACTATCGACCCATTCACCCGGTTGCAGCGTGACGGCGGCGATTTGCCCGGCCAGGGACCAGCGCACACTGAGATCGGTTGCGGTCTGGAACTGCCGCGCCAACTGGCCCAGATCGTGATCCAGCCTGTCGAGCGCCGCCAAGAAGTCCGTGTCACGCGGGACGGCGCGGGTGGTGTGCCAGTAGTGATAGCGCAACATGCCATCAATCGCCAGTCCTAGCATCATATTCGCACCAAACGGTGCTTGGTCCGTCATGGCGCGCGCGCTTTCAAACTGACACGCTAACATATTGCGCATCATCTGCAAGCGTTCGGGGGTGGGGTTGGGCGAGAATACGAGATGGGCGATAGTGGGAGTCATGAGTGGGTGATCGTATCCTTGAATTCGCGTCGCAGTAAGCCGTACAGGAGCATATCGAAGGTGCGTCCGTCGCGGTGTAGAAATTCGCGGAAAACGCCTTCGCGTTGAAAACCCAGCTTTTCGTATAACCGGATCGCCGGGACGTTGTAGCTAAACACGGTCAATTGCACGCGGCGCAGATTGAGTTCAGCAAAGCCGAAGGCCAGCAGCAAGCGCAGCGCTTCCGTGCCGTACCCCTGCCCGCGCAGCGCTGGATCACCAATCGCAAGCGCAAGCCAGCCCGTGCCTTGATTCCATAGAATCCCATCCAATTCACAGTAGCCGATCATATCTTCAGCGTCCAATAAGCGAATCGCAAACGGATATCCGGTCGGTGATTTTTGCTGGTCTTCGATGTATTCGGCTACCTGTTTTTCGGTTTTGGGCATGGCTGGAGCCGCATCAAAGCGCCGCGCAAAATCCGTATCTTGATACCAGCGCGCCAGCAGGGGCAGATCGCGCGGCTCGCAGGCGGTCAGGCGCACGCGCTCGCCTTGCAAAAGTGTCGCCGGGGTGTTGTTGGTGGTTTGATGCGACGGGTTGGTCATAAGGTGATGTACTACCGGCTAGGCCGATGGTTCCTTCGCACCTTCGAACATGAACAACTGCGATCCTACCGTCACCACATCGCCCACACTGATCCGAAAATGACCGCTCACCCGGCCCCCGTTGGCGAATGTGCCGTTGGTGCTGTTCAGATCGTGCAGAAAGTAATCACCGTCCTGCTCAATGATCGCGCAGTGATAGGTGGAAACCGCCGGGTCCGCGATCACAATATCATTGTCATCACCGCGCCCAATATCAATTTTGTCTTTGAGATCAAGCGATCCATTGCGCCATACGATTTTCACGGGTCGATCTCCTTTACGTTCCACGGCATTGCGTGATTGCTTTAACCGGCCATGCAGCGCGACGGTTGCCATCGTGTCCATAGGCCGCGTGCTGGAGGTAAACGATTTGGTCATGCTGGATTTGCGCTCATAGTCCGTATAGCGTTGGTGGCCCAAATCCATATCGACGGCTTCTTCGCGCAGCATATCGTGTTGCGCGTCGAGTTCGTCATCAGTTAGCCCACTGGCGCGCATTTTGTCGGCGGTATTCTTGAGAATCTGCGATGCTGTCTCAAACTCGCCGCGATCCGCTTCTTTGATCGCGTCTTCCCGCGCGCGCGCGGCTTCGAGCAGCAGCGCGGCTTTGGTGACTGCCGGGTCGGGCAGTTGGCTTTCGGCATCGGTGGACTGCGCCACATTGACCCAGACCGGCACTTCAATCACGCGATGCTCGACGCCATCTTCCTGCAATTCGTCGTACTCAAAGCGCAAATGCGCCACTTCCACGCGCCCCAGGTTTTTCAGCGCCGGGATCGAGAGTTCCAGCACCAGCGTTTTGAGTTCATCCGAGAACAGATCGCCCAACTTAAACGCGATACTGGGCTTAGTCTGATCGCTGTCCAGCGTGTAGGACGGATACGCATTCAACTGCCGGACCATCTGCACATCCGGCGAGAGTATCAGCGTGATCACCAGATTTTGCCCGATCACACTCAGCAGGCCGCGCAGTTCTTCCTCGAAAATGTCCGCCGTCAGGTCGGGATTATCGATGAAATAGAACGCGCCGCCGCCCTCCGCCGCCATGCGGGTGAGCAAATCTTCGTTAAAATCCAGGCCCACACCCATTGTCGTAGTCGTGATGCCTTGCGCGCGTTTCTGCCGGGCCAACGCTTCGAGTTTTGCCGGATCGGTGACGCCGCGATTGGCGAGTCCGTCGGTCAGCAGCAGCACGCGGTTGACCTGTCCATCGGCTTTTTCGGCGGCAACCAACTGGCAGCCCTGCAACCAGCCGCCGCTCAAATTAGTCAGATTACCGGCTTTAAGCTGTTCGATGATCTGGTTGATGCGATCCTTCTCGATCACCGGCTGCGCGGGCACATCGACGTTGACCGACGAGTCATAGGTCACAATGGACACGCGATCTTGTGCGCCCAAACGCTGTACCAAAAATTGCGCTGCTTGCTTGACATAAGCCAGCTTGTCCCCCTGCATCGATCCACTGCGATCCAGCACCACGCTTAAATTGAGCGGGTGGCGATCGGTGGTTGCGGGGGCGGCTTCGGCCTGGATGCGCGCCATCAAATAGACGTGCTGCGCGCGTTCAACGGCGATCACATTGTAGTCCAGTACAAAATCGGCTTTCATGTGGTTGTGTCCTTCCCACGTTTGATCTCTGTCATTGATCTGTAGTGTGTGTTATAAGGAGGTATACCACATTTTCCGCGCCAGCAGCACCCGAATTGTTAAGGAACCTGACTTTATTATATCAGAAAATTGACACAGTATAAACTTAGAGTTGATGAATTAGTAGAAACTTCATATTTTGTGGGAAAGGAGGTATGCTGCCTGTCGAAACGCAAACCAAAATGTCTCTAGCAGAATACCTCCAGCAAAACTTACGCAGTCTCTAAACGGTAAATTTCCCGTTTTTGCAGAACACTTCGTCATCGACAATGACTTCGCCACCGTCGCGCATGTCGCAGATCATATCCCAATGGATCGAAGAATTGTTTACGCTGCCGGTTTCGGCGTAGCCCTGGCCCAATGCCATGTGAACCGTCCCGCCGATTTTCTCATCGAACAGGATCGAGCCGGTGAACTGCTGAATATCCCAGTTGTTGCCGATGGCGAATTCACCCAGGCGGCGCGATCCGGCATCGGTATCCAGTTGGGCGATCAAAAAGTCCTGGTTGGTCTGCGCTTTAGCATCCACGACCAGCCCCTTTTCAAACTTCAGTTCGACGCCCTTAACTTCGTTGCCCTGATAATAGGCCGGATAGGTGAAGCGCACCCACCCGTTTACGCTGTCCTCTACTGGGCCGGTGAAGATTTCGCCATCGGGCATATTTTGCTTGCCGCCCGCGTTTTTGAAGGTGCGCCCCTCAATCGACATATCCATGTGAATGTGTTCGCCGCGCACGCTCAGGTGTTTTTTGCCCTTGAGCCAATCAACTAATTTTTCCTGCTCATCGTAAACCTTTTGCCACGCCGCTACCGGGTCAGCCAACCCGACTTTCATTGCGCCGAACAGAAAATCCTCATACTGCCGCAGCGACATCCCGGCGTTTTGCGCATAACCGAACGTGGGGAATTGAGTCGTGCAGCGCCGCAGCGTTTTATTCCCTTCGCGCACCATCTGAATATCGATCAGCGAATTGGCAGCGACAGCGCGGGCGGTTTGGTTGGCGAGCGGATAGGCGGAGCGATTGCGCGTATTTTCTGCCGCTTCGATGCGAAAAATGACTTCGGCTTCCTCATACATCATCTTCAGCATGGGATTGACATACCCCAGCAGTTCGGGCTTATCTGTCGCTTCGAGCGCGATGGGGTCTTCCTGGCTCATGTGGATGTACACCGAGGGCAGCGCGCCGATCTGCAACACTTCGGCGTACAACGCCTGGCAGAGTGGTTCACCCGCCGGGCTGGTGGTGCGGATCAGCACCCGTTCGCCCGGTTTGATTTCCATTGAATAATGGGCCAAAACCTGCGCCATTTTTGCAATACGAGTATCCATGACATTCAAGTCCTTCCGAAAAAAGGTAAATTCTATTGCGATCATTTTAACATTATGGGGCGCAATGTGGTAAATTTAGCTTTCTTTCGATGGTAGAGGGTTAATTGGAGTATGATTGTCATTTCGGCAGGCATGGTTAAAGCCGGTACAGGCTGGTATTTCAACATGACCAACGATCTGTTGGTCGCCACCGGCCATCAGCATGTGCATGATGTGCGGGATCGCTTCAAGCTGCACGATTTTATGCTGCACGCCAATTGCAACATCAGCACGATCACGACCCGTAAATTGCTGCGGTTAATGGTCCCGCACCTGCGCGGGAATACGTTTGTGGTCAAGACGCACGAGGGGCCGAATCGCAGCTTGCGCTATTTCATGGCGGCGAGTGCGGTCAAAGCGACGTACATTTACCGCGATCCGCGTGATGTGCTGCTTTCGTTCAAGGATTTTATCATTGAGCAGCGCGCGGATGACCCGGCGCAGGTGCAGGCGTTGCAGGAAATGGACTTGAAAACGAGCCTCCAGCAAAGCACCGCGATCTTGCGTGTGTGGGAAGGTTGGGACCGCTATCAGCAGCGTTTTGGTAATGCGTTCATTGTGCGCTACGAGGATTTGAAAGCCGATCCGGTCCGGGTGATGATCGATTTTGTCGCGTATCTGGGGATCGGCGCGTCCGATGAGTTGATCCGCGAGATCGTCGCCAAGTACCGCCCCGACAAATTGGATCAATCTAAAACTAACACGCTGCATTTTAACAAGGGACAAACTAACCGCTTTTTAGCGGAGATGACGCCCGATCAAGTGGCGCTGGCGAATGAATTTTTCGCGCCGTATTTAGCGCGCATGGGCTATGAGTTGATACCGGAAACCCCCACCCCTTAGTACACGGCGGTATCTGTTAGCCAGGGTTGCGTAGGGACGGACCAATGTGTCCGCCCTGGGCCGACACGCTGGTTGGCCCCTACTTTCGCCATCGTGTACTATCCCTCTTCCTGTAAACGGAGAGGGAGTTGTGGGGTGAGGTAAATACAGAGATGGTTTATTAGATGACAATTTCGGTTTACATTCCGTCCTATAACCAGAAAGCCTATCTGATCGAGGCGATTGACAGCGTGCTCGCGCAAACGCTGCGCCCCGACCAACTGATCATTGTGGATGATTGCTCCTCGGATGGCTCGCCGGACGTGATCCGGGGCTATGCCGCGCAGTATCCCGATCTGATTACGCCGATTTTCCACGCGCAAAATAGGGGCGTGGCGCAAACGCGGATCGACGCGCTTAATGCGGTCACGAGCGAGTACGCGACCTATGTCGATGGGGATGATCGCTTGCTGCCGCACAAATTAGAGCGCGAGATGGTCGCATTACAAGCCAATCCCGCCGCGCGGATCGCCTATAGCAATGTGGGCTATATTGATTCAGACGGGAATCGCACCGGGCAGTGGGCCGCGCCGGGGGAGATTGTGCCGCAAGGTGATGTCTTTCATCAGGTGTTCGCGCGCGAATTTCCCCGCCGGATGCTTTACCGGCACGAATTGGTGCATATTCCGACGTGGCGCGAAGTCGGCTTTTACGATCCCCGCCTCGGCTGGCTCGAAGATTGGGAGATGCGTATCCGGCTCACCAAACAGCACCAGACCGTGTATGTGGACGAGGTGTTATCCGAATTCCGGCAGCATGGCGGCGGCCTATCGAGCGCCAAAGTGACGCTGCGCCTCGCGGCAGGCGAATACGTGATCCGCAAAAATACGCCCCTGCTGGCCGATCTGGACGAAGCCGAACGCGCGGTGATCATGAAAAAGCTCGACGTGTGGTTGGGGCATCTCAACAAACGCGCCGCCGTGATGATGCTCGAAGAGAGGAACGATCATGCGCGCGCGCTGCGGCATTATGTGCGCGCGGTGCGGCAGTTCCCGCCGTTAGCTGACCGGCGGTTATTAGTGCGCATTCTGCTGCCTGCGTTCGTGTATAATGGCGTGCGGCGAGTTGCGCAGAAGGTACGAGGCTAAATGCAAAGATTGAAATCGGCGGGACGGTTGGCACTTATGTTGCCTAATACACTGCACACGCGGTTAGCTGTGCCCGGTTTTGTGATCAACAGCCTGCCCAAAGCCGGGACGCATCTGCTCGGCAAGGCGATGAGTCTGTTTCCCGGCGTGCGTTATGCGGGCGTGCAGTTCGATTACTCCAATCTGGCGCAGATTCTCGCGGGCGCAAATCCGAGTGCGGATACGATCCCGGTGGGTGTAGATGCGCCGCAGCCCGTGCCACTCAACGCCATTCAGCGCGGCATGGATCAGGTCGGGCGCGGCGAGTTTACCGTGTGGCATGTGCCGTTTTCGGATGGGATGGCGCATGAGATCGCGGCGCGGAATATGCGATCCCTGCTGATGCTGCGCGATCCGCGCGATGTGGTCGTTTCACACGCGCGTTTTGTGGCGACTCTGCCGGATCACTTTTTGTATGCGCGCTATCAAGGCTTGTCTGAATCTGAACAGATCATGCTCTCGATTCGCGGCCTTGCGGCAGATGATCATGATCCGGTTAGTCAGCCCGGCTTACTCGACATTGGCGCGCGCTGCCGGAGTATCTGGGAGTGGCACAATCAGCCGTTCAACCTGACGACCTCGTTCGAGAAATTGATCGGGCCGCAAGGCGGCGGATCGCGCGAAGACCAGATCGCAGAATTGGCGCGCATTGCGGATCATGTCGGTTTGCGCCATTCACCCGCGCTGTTGGCCCAGATCGCCGATGCGGTCTTCGGCGGGACGAAGACGTTTCGCAAAGGGACTACAGGCGCATGGGCGGCGGCGTTCACGGCTGATCACACGCGCGTCTTTAAGGACGTGGCGGGCGACGTGTTGATCGCCATGGGGTACGAGCAGGATCATGATTGGTAAACCTCACCCCCCGGCCCTCTCTCCACGCCTGGAGAGGGGGAGTCAGGTTTGAGGCCCGATTCCCACTCTCCACAGGGTGGAGGGGGGTAGGGGAGGGGTAAACCGGAAAAGATACGCATTTGACGAACGAAACCTATCTCGGCGACAACCTGATTTTTCTCATTTCGCAGCCGCGCGCGGGATCGACGCTGTTGCAGCATATCCTCGCCGGGAGTCCGCGCGTGCAGTCGGCGGCGGAACCCTGGATCATGCTGCACCCGATTCACGCGCTGCGCGATGATCGCAGTCTCACGGCGGTCTATGATGCGCATTGGGCGTATCTGGCAACACAAAATTTCCTCGCCGAAGCCGTGCCGGATGGCGAAGCGGCTTATCTTGACGCGATCCGCGCCTTTGCGCAGGTATTGTATGGGCGCGCGTTAGCCGGGACTGATGCTGCTTATTTTCTCGACAAAACGCCGCGCTACTACCGCATCATTCCCGAACTGTACCAACTCTTGCCGCGCGCGAAATTTGTGTTTTTGTGGCGCAATCCGTTAGCCGTGCTGCAATCGATCCTATCCACCTGGATCAGCGAAAACTATTGGCCGCGCCTGGCGCATAACGCCGACGATCTGCGCCTCGCGCCGGGACTGATGCAGACCGGGATCGCGCAGTTGGGCGATGCGGCGCTTGTGGTACGCTATGAAGACCTCGTAACCGCGCCGGAAGCGACGATCACAACGCTGTGCGAAAAACTCGATCTGCCATTTGCGCCGGACATGCTGACTTATGGCGAGCGCCCCGCGTTAACCGGCATTGTGGGCGATCCTGCCGGGATTCACCAACACAGCGCGCCCTCGGCGGCCAGCCTGGACAAATGGCGCACGTTGGGCGATTCGCGGCAAACACGGCATTTCGGGATCGCCTATCTGGACGATCTCGGCGCGGACACGGTGCACGCGATGGGGTATGATTACGCTGACCTGCGTGCGACATTGGCGCAGATGCAACCGGATGCGCCTGCCGCGCTTGTGCAATGGCGCACTGTGACTAAACCCGCCGCGCAATGGCGCTTCCGCGAACGGTTGGCAGTCGAGCGCGGTTTAGCTGTGCAGCAGGCGGGATCGCTCAAGGGGAATGCGTTGTTTGTCGCGCAGCAAGCCGGGCGCGTGATCCGTAAAGTGGTGAGAAGGTGATTTTATGAGCGCGGATGTGGCTATCATTACGTCCCTCTATCAAGCCAAAGCGCACCTGGCCGATTATATTTTGCGCGTGCAAAAAGTCGCGCTGCAATTGAAGCAGGCCGGAGTGACGCTCGAATTGGTGCTGGTTGCCAATGATCCTTCCGAGTGGGAGCAGAAAATTTTAGGCGATCTGGCGCGTGCATTGGAAACCGCGCAAACCGCCGAAGTGATCCGCCTGGATGTGCCGCGCGAACCGTTGTATGCGTCGTGGAATCGCGGGATCAGGAATTCGTCCGGGCGCGCTATTGCGATCTGGAATGTGGATGATGATCGCACCGCCGCCGCGTTGATCGAAGGCCACCGGCTGATCAGTGAGGGCTGCGCGATAGTCGATTTTCCGTTCGCAGGCAGTCGCACGACGCAGATTGGGCCATTCACCTTTCATCCCCGGCGCGA
>JAFGJA010000312.1 GCA_016929355.1 Anaerolineae bacterium
ACGTTGGTCGGCTCCTACATGGGGCCACTTTTAATTGATTTCTCCATAAGTAACCGGGTCCAAGTAACGCACGCTGCATTAGGTGGCGCTGATGGGTCGTAAAAAATATCTTCCTGATGTCTTGATCGTGGCAGGGCTGTTGCTTCTGCCACTCTTGTTTTTTGCTCCGGTCACACTCGGCGGCAAAACGCAGATTCCCGCCGATAATCTCTACCAGTACGAACCCTGGTTGAGCGCGCGCGATGCGTTGGGCGTGCCGGAAATTCCGCATAATGCGCTGCTCTCCGATCTGGTGCTGGAAAATTACCAGTGGAAATCGCACTTACGGCAGAGCCTCAGTGATGGCGTGATCCCGCTTTGGCAGACGGAGCAGTTCGCCGGAACGCCATTTCTGGCGGCGGGCCAACATTCCGCGCTCTATCCTTTCAGCATCATTTACTACATCCTGCCGCTTGCGCGCGCGTATGGCTGGTTTACGGTCAGTCAATTGTGGCTGGCGGGCGTGTTGATGTACCTGTTCGCGCGCGGGATCGGGCTGCGGCGCATCGGTGGCGCGGTGGCGGGTGTGGCGTACCAATTCAGCGCGTTTTTCATCGTGAGCGTGGTGTTCCCGATGATGATCGCGGGCGCGGCGTGGCTGCCGTTGCTCCTGCTGATGATCGAATTCACGATTCAGCGCCGCCCTTTACGCGGGGATCGTCCGGCCACTGTACCCTGGATCGCGGTGGGCGCAATTGCGCTGATGATGAACATCTTCGCCGGACACGTCGAGATCACGTATTACACGCTGATCGTGATGGCGTATTATGCGGCGGCGCGCTTATTATGGCAGGTGTGGTTATGGTGGCCGGAAAGCGCGTATTGGCGAGATGTGCTACGCCCCGCGATCTGGCTGCTGGTCATGGTCATGCTCGGTTTTGGCCTCGGCGCGGCGCAATTTTTGCCCCTCTACGAACTCGGTACGCACAGTTTCCGCCAGAACGCCGCCGATTTTGATACCGTGACCGGTTATGCTTTTCCGACGCGGCATGTTGCCAAATTCCTGATGCCGAACGTCTATGGCAATCCCGCGCAGCACGAATACCGGGACGTGTTTTCCGGGGATATGGTCGCGCTCGATTGGGAGCGGGCCAGCGCGGACAACCCGACCCAGACGGTGCGCGTCACCACTACCGATTTCGGCATAAAGAATTACGTCGAGGGCGGCGCGTATATGGGGATTCTGGTGCTGGTCCTGGCGGGGATTGGCGTGTTTGCGCGGCGTTCACCTGTAGGGGCGACTTTGCAAAGTCGCCCAGGGCGGGTTGACAAACCAGCCCCTACAACACCACCTTACCGCCTGATTTTGGGGTTGCTCGCGCTGGCCTCGCTGACGTTCGCCTTTGGCCTGCCGACTTACGCGCTGGTGTATTACATCTTCCCCAACACGGACCAACTGCATACGCCGTTCCGGTGGGTGTGGCCGCTCACGTTTTGCGTGGCGACGTTCGCCGCGTTTGGCGCGGACTTCCTGCAAACACAGCACAAGTCTACGCGCGAAAAACGGCGCGATTGGATCGTGTGGTTGGGCTACGCGCTGAGTGGGGCAGGCATTGCGATTCTGGCGGGACTGCTGATCAGCCGCGCGATGTATGATTCGTTCGAGTCGCTGATCACGCGCGTGTTTGATGGACTGGCGAAAGCCAATCTCGCGTTTCCTGAGGTGCGCGCGTTTTACAGTTACGAATTCTGGAATGTGTTGATCTTTGGTCTGTTCGTGTTGGCGGCGGGCGTGGTGATCTGGCTGAGTCGTCGTGTGTGGACGCTGCCGGAACGCTTCGGTGGGATTCCCGTCTGGCAGGTCGCGGCGGTTGGCGTGATCGCGGCTGACCTGATGATCGCGGGGTGGGACTTTAACCCGTCCGCCGAACCTGAGTGGTTGGATTACACGCCGGACGCGGTGCAGTGGTTGCAGGATCAACAAGCCGAGGGCGTGCCCTTCCGCTATACGACGCTAAACAAGGGCGAAAGTCCCTTACATGCCAACAGCACATGGTCGTATGGGCTGCACGATGCGCGCGGCTACGACAGCCTGATCCCCAAACAGTACGCGGATTATATGAACCTGATTGCGGCGCAGAGCGGGTTGGATTACAACCGTATCGATCCGATTGCTTACGATAACGAACAGGCTTTAGCTTCGCCCCTGCTGGATTTGCTCAATGTGCGCTACGTGGCGACGGATTGGATCATCGAAGGCGATCTGGCGGCATTGGGCTATGAGGAAGTCTATTCGGATGGCGCGCTCCGCATTTACGAGAATCTCGACGCGCTGCCCCGCGCTTATACGCTGCCCTACTACGATCTCACGCAGGAAATGTGCGGCGCTGTGCCGGATGACTTCGTCACGATCATCACCAGCCCCGCTTTCGAAGCCGATCCGCGCCGCGTGGTGATTCAGGGTTTCCCCGATGCCGAGGGCTGCGAAGTGGTCTACAACTGGCCGGAACCGGCACACGAAGCCGATCCGGTGGCGGCGCAGATCGCGAATTACGGCGAGATCGAGGTCATCATCACGCCGATTGTCGAGGAAACATCGTGGTTGGTGCTGGCGGATAGTTATTATCCCGGCTGGAAGGCGTTTGTTCGTCCGCAGGGATCGGACGAATCGGAAGAAAAAGAGATCGACATTCACCTCGTCAACGGTAATTTTCGGGGCGTGATCCTCGAACCGGGCGCGTGGACCGTGCGTTTCCGCTACAGTCCGGCGACGTTCCAGGTGGGCGCGTTTCTCTCGTTCCTGAGCGGGATGCTGATCATCTTCATGATCGTGATCTGGTTGTGGCGGCGCACCTACCGCGCGGATCACGAGGCGGATCAGGCGACGCGCATCGCTAAAAACAGCCTCGCGCCGATTTTCCTGAACCTGTTCAATCGCGGAATCGATTTTGCATTTGCGTTTATCATGCTGCGCATCCTGGGGCCAGCCAACGCGGGCGTGTATTACTACGCGATTGTGATCTTCGGTTGGTTCGACATCCTCGCTAATTTCGGCCTCAACACGTTTTTGACGCGCGAAGTGGCGCGGGACCGGGACTCGGCGGGGCGCTACCTGTTCAACAGCACGGCGCTGCGCCTGGGATTATCCGTGATTGGCGTACCGCTCCTGATCGCGTTCCTGGTCATCCGGCAGACAACGGTTGATCCCGCGCTCGAAACACAGGCGCTTGTGGCGATTGTGCTGCTGTATATCGGTTTGCTACCCGCCAGCATCAGCACCGGCCTGACCGCGCTGTTTTATGCGTTCGAAAAAGCCGAATTTCCCGCCGCGTTGACCACCGTCAGCACGATGGTTAAAGTCACGCTCGGTTTGGCGGCGCTGCTGATGGGCTGGGGCGTAGTCGGCTTGGCAGGCGTTTCGATCATCACCAATCTGGTCACATTTTCCGCGCTGGCATGGCTGGCGCGGCCCCTGGTCCCGGACTTCTTCCAACGGCTTGATCGCG
>JAFGJA010000313.1 GCA_016929355.1 Anaerolineae bacterium
CTTAGATCAGCAATGAAGTCATCCGCCGTCACAAAATTGAACAGCCCCGTTTGGACTCGTGTGTTTTTGGCTTGCTTAGGCGCAAAACGCTGCCCCTCGTGCGGCGGCGATCCCATCATCATCTTCTCGCGTTCCTCATCGGTCATTCGGCGAAATTTCCATTGCCAATACACCATACTGATGAATGTTGACCAGATGAAATAAATCAACGGAAAGAAGATGATGATGATAATGGCGGTGAAAACAAAAATCGTCATCCCATATGTCTCCAATAAGCTCGCCTGAGTTTAAACTGTGTTTGGCTAAACGTGCATCCCCATAGTACCATACGCGCAGAGTGGCAGGCAACTGAGGCCGACATATTGGAGCATCCCACATGACACAATACCCCTTCATTCCGTTACCCAATTACAACGAATACCCGCTTGCGGTGATGCGCCAGCGTGCCGCCGAATTTTACGCCGACATCAAGCGGCGGCGCACTGTGCGCGATTTTTCGGATCGTCCGGTCCCGCGCGAGATTATCGAAAACTGTGTGCGCGCGGCGGGTACAGCGCCGAATGGGGCGAACCAACAACCCTGGCATTTCGTCGTGGTGAGCGATCCCGATCTGAAGCGGCAGATTCGCAGCGCCGCCGAAGCCGAAGAACGTGAATTTTATGCGCAGCGTGCCACAGCAGAATGGTTAGCCGATCTCGCGCCCCTAGGGACCGATCCGAACAAACCCTTCCTGGAAACCGCGCCCTACCTGATCGTGATTTTTGCGCAGCGCTACGGCCTCGCGCCGGATGGCGGCAAACGCAAACATTACTATGTACAGGAATCCGTTGGGATTGCCACCGGGATTCTGATCACCGCGCTGCATCATGCTGGACTCGCCACGCTCACCCATACGCCGAGTCCGATGGATTTCTTGACCACTATTTTGCAGCGTCCTGATAACGAGCGTCCGTTTTTGGTGGTGGTGGCGGGCTACCCGGCAGAGGATGCCACCGTGCCGGACATCAGCAAAAAATCGCTGGACGAGATCGCTACATTTTTATAGGACTTGCCCACCTGAAAGGATGCTCGATGAGTCAGCAACCCTACGGATAAATCCGGGGGCTTGTGATAAAACAACCTGAATCATTTG
The DNA here is from genome assembly GCA_016929355.1 of Anaerolineae bacterium. Classification (GTDB taxonomy): domain Bacteria; phylum Chloroflexota; class Anaerolineae; order Aggregatilineales; family Aggregatilineaceae; genus JAFGJA01. The sequence goes on from JAFGJA010000313.1 coordinate 1,133, forward strand.
CGCCTGTACAGCGATTGTTAAGCGCTAATGCGGCTCTTGTTTCTGGATGATCACCAGATAATGGGTATTCAGCAGCCGGAGTTTTTCTAGCAGCAAACACAACATCCAGGATCGCGCGGCGAGTTTGCGCGTCAAAGGCGGAGCCAGCGTCACCCGGCGGAAATCATAGCGGCAGCCGGGGAATAGCCGCTTGATTTCGGCGGGACGAATCCCGCGCGTTTGGGGATTCGATGGATTGAGCCAGAAATCATACCACAAAATCAACCCATCCGGGCGCAGCACGCGCCGCATGTCTTGCGCGACCTGGGCCTTGATGTGATCGTCTAAAATCGAGGAAAACGCGGTGTATTGCACGACCAGATCGAAGGATGCTGCCGCATAGGGAAGCCGCTGCCCATCAGCGCACGTAAACTGCATCGCAGGGAAACGCTGCTGCGCCCCCACCACGCGATCATGAATCAGATCAACACCGTGCAATAAATGCTGCCGCGCACCAAAGCTGACCAGACTGGACAAGATGCCCCCGCGCCCACACCCCACCTCAAGAATCCGTTTGTCTTTTAAGTGGTCAATGTCATGCCGCCGCAGCAGCGCTAATTCCTGCCGTTGGCGCTGTTGGACCATGTAGAGATAGGCCGGGTTGAAGACCGAATACAGATCGCTGCCGCTCAGTCGTTCTTCGCGGTGGGCATATTCGTCTTGCAAAAACGTCTTAAGATCGTGACTCATCAGCTTGGCTCGCTAACCACTGCTGCAACACATCAACAATGCGCTGCGCCGCGTGCCCATCCCATAACGGCGGGATATTATGCTCCGCCCCCGATGGCAACTGCTGCGCCGCCCGGACAATCGCGTCTGCCTGCGGCGCGACCAATTGATTCGTCCCCTCCGTGAGCGTGATAGGCCGTTCGGTATTGTGGCGCACCGTGATACAGGGCACGCCAAGCGCAGTCGTTTCTTCCTGAATCCCGCCCGAATCAGTGAGCACAAATTTCGCTTTTGCCATCAATCCCAAAAAGTCCAGATAGCCCAATGGCTCGACCAATGTCACCCCCTCCAACGATTCCCACAGCCCATCAGAATTCGCTTTCGTGCGGGGGTGAATCGGGAAGATCAGCCGGGTTGTTGATCCAATCCGCGCTAAGGCATGGGCTAATTCGCGCGCCGTTGCCGGATCATCGACATTCGAGGGGCGGTGGAAGGTCACAACGCCATACGCGCCGGGCGGCACATCGAACGCGATCCAGGGCGTGCGCGCCAACGCCTTATCGAGATGCGTATGCAGGGAATCGATCATCGAATTGCCCACAAAATGAATTTTCTCCGGCGCGATCCCCTCCCAGCGCAGATTCTCATTACCGCTCGCTTCGGTGGTAAAGAGCAGGTCGGCAATGTGATCGGTGAGGACGCGGTTGATCTCCTCCGGCATGGTCCGATCAAAGGAGCGCAAACCGGATTCGACATGGGCCACCGGAATTTGCAATTTCGCGGCGACCAGCGAACAGGCCAGCGTTGAATTCACATCGCCCGCCACCATGACCAACTGCGGCTGCTGCATCACGCACACCGCTTCGAACGCGGTCAGAATCCGCGCGGTTTGTTCGGCGTGCGACCCGGAGCCAACCCCCAGATAATCGTCGGGCTGCGGCATATTCAGTTCATCAAAAAAGATGGTGGACATCTTTGCATCATAATGCTGCCCGGTATGAACAAAAAATTGCGGGATGCCGCGCCGTTTCAGTTCCAGAATGATCGGGGCCATCTTGATAAAATTAGGTCGTGCGCCAACCACTGTACAGATCATAATCCGGTGTGTGCCTCCAGATATGCGGCAAAACTGCTGGCAATCGCCGCCCGGTTATAGTGCGTTTCGGCGGCGGCGCGGCCCTTTTGCCCCATTTGCGCGCGCAAATTCTCATCCTCGTGCAGCGACGTGATAGCGCGCACTAATCCCGCAATATCGCCCGGTTCGACCACGATCCCGCTCTCGTGTTGATGCACAATATCGGCGGCTTCGCCCTGCGCCACCAGAATCACCGGCTTTTCACTCGCCATCGCCTCGTACAGTTTGGAAGGAACCGCGCCAGGAATATACATTTTCAGGGGAACAAGCAGAATATCCGCGCAGGCCAGCAGCGCGGGAATCTCGGACGCGGGACGCGGGTCCAGAAAGGTGATATTGGTCAGGCCGCGCGTCTGCGCATCGTTCACGAGGTCTTGTTTTTCGGGACCAGCCCCGATCAACACGAAATGGCACGCGGCATCGCGCGCCTGCAAATCGGCGGCTGCATCTAATACCTGGGCCAGTCCTTGTGCCAACCCGTGCAATCCCGCATACATGATCACCGTTTTTTCGGATCGATCCGGCACACCCGCATTGATGGACGCCTCAGCCTGAGCCATGCGTTGATCCGCGCCGAAGTTTTGCACGTCCACCCCATTCGAGAGGTGAAAGGTAGCACACGCCGGAAACCGTGCTGCGATGTCCGCTAAGATGCTTTTGGACTGCCCGGTGATCAACCATGATTTTTCGTAGCAGAATTTTTCGAGCCACGCCGCGAGTTTATACGCCCGGCTGTCTTCGGTGAGCATATCCAGCCGCACGGCGCTTTCCGGCCAGAGGTCGGAGACATTAAAAATGAGTCTGGCGCGTTTGATCCGACTGAGCCAATACCCGGTAAAACCGAGGAATAGCGGCGGGCTTTCCACCAGCAAGAGATCGGTGCGCGGTAAGCGGAATGTGCCGATCAGCGCCGACGACAGCACAAACGAAAAATAGTTGGTGAGCCGGTGCAGTAAACTGGCTTTTTGCGTGGGATAAATGAACGTGCGGATCACGTTCACTCCGTCGATCTGTTCGCGCTTGAAGATGCCCCCATAGCCCGCGTGAATTTTCCCGGTGGGGTAATTGGGCATGGCGGTTAGAACCGTCACCTCGTAGCCCGCCTCAACCAGACGGCGCGCGAGATCGGAGAGGCGGCGTTGGGGCGCACCAATTTCCGGCGGATAATATTGAGTCAGGATCGTTAATCGCATAGTTATTTAGCTTCCAATGCGGCCTTATAAACGGCAATCGTTTGCTGCACGGTATACTGCTCATCAATCGTCTGCACCGTCGTGCGCCCGTTAGTGCGTTGGCGCTGTTGCAGCACATGATCAAGTTTCTCGGCCAGCGCCGCCGGATCGGGATTCTCGCACAGATAACACCCTGCAACCTCCGCGATTCGCTCGCGCACGTCACCCACCGCCACCGATACAATTGGCAGATTGCAGGCTAGCGCCTCTTTGACCACATTGGGCGATCCCTCATGGGCCGAGGTAAACAGCAGCGCATCACACGCATTCATGTACAGGGGCACGGCGGCATGAGGCACGTTTTGCAGCGCGATCAACTGCACCTCTGGCCGCTTCTGTTTTACAATATCAACCACCGTTACAGCAAGATCATAGCGCTTGCGCCTGACACGTGGGCTGCCACCAAACAACACCAGAGGCACATCTGCCGGTAAATCGAGTCGGGCGCGGGCTTCCGCCTGGGGTATCGGCTGAAACAAGTCCAAGTCTACACCGGACGGGATAACATGATACGTTGCGCAGGGCAGCAGATCGGCCATCGCCGCCGAAACCAGGATCACTTGATCGGCCCGCCGCGCGACAAACCGGCTGACACGCTGCAATGCTTTTCCTTTCCGGGTATAATGGCCGGTTGCGTCATCGATAATCCCGTACACATCATCGCCCCGAAACGTGACCACAAGCGGCAGTTTTTTGGGAAACGCTAACAACCCACTCTGGCCCCACTGCGCATGGATCAGGTCGTAATCGCTGCGCAACAATTTGAGGCGCAGTTTGAGCCATGCCAGCAGATAATTCAGCGGACTCTGATTCCCGCGATAATGGAAAACCTCAAGCTCGATCCCCGCGCGGCGCAGGAACTCCACCTGTCGAACGATAAAGGGAACTAAATGCGGGCGGTCCACCGTCGGCCACTCGCTGGTGATCATCAAAACTTTCATTCAGACTCCAAAAGCGTTCGATAAATGGTTTCCATGTGGCTGACCATGCCCTCTACCGCGAATTCGGCTTCGACTTTGGCGCGGCCACGCTGCCCCATGCGGCGCGCCCGGTCCCGATCCGCCAGCAGCGCCAGCAGCGCGTCAGCGAGCGCGGCCATGTCATTCGGCGGCACAAGCAGACCAATCGCATCGGAATCAACCAGTTCCCTAATCCCGCCCACATCCGTCGCTACAACGGGCAGCCCCGCCGCCAGATATTCGATGACCGCGTTGGGCATCCCTTCTCTGGACGAGGCCAGCACACCCAGATCAACATACCGGAGAATCGAAGGTACATCGGTGCGCTGCCCCCAAAACACAACATGATCCGCTAACTCTAATGCGCGGGTCAAATCCGTTAGCGCTTGGTCATTCGGCCCACCACCCACCAGCCAGAGTTGCGCCGTTGGATAGGTTGCCAACACCCGTTTGAAGGCTCGTAAGAGAATATCGTGATTTTTGACCGGGGCTAATGTCCCCACACAACAAATGGTGAGGGGATGCTCATCGTCAAGCACCACCGGGGGCGCACCGGCGGGGCGCTGCTGGAACTGCTGATCAAAGCGCTGCAAGTCAAGCCCATTATAGATCACCTGGCTGGTCGTCTGTTTTAACGTAATAGAGGCGCTTAACTCATGATACGCCGCATACGAATTGCACAACACGGTATCGGCCAAGTTCAAAATGATCTGATCCAGCCACGCTAAGAAGCGGTATTTCCAGGGCCGGAAGGTGCGGATCGAAACGACGCGCCCTTTAATGCCCAACAATTTAGCGATAATCATCGCCGGACGCGCGGCAAACGCAAAACCATGCACCACGTCAGGACGGTTATTTTTTAGCTCGCGGAACATGTCAAGAAACACGGCCACCCGCGAACGCTTTTCTCTGGCGAGCAAGCGCACCGTACACCCCAGCGCGCGCAGATCATCCGCCAGGGGCGCTTGATCATAGAGGGAAATGACAGTCACCTGATATTGGCTGGGGTCGAGATGCCGGATCAACTCTAATAACTGCAATTCCGTGCCACTGACCGTCAGTTGCCCAATAACATACGTAATTTTCATCATTTTTCCCAGAAGATAAGCGCGTTATGCCTTATGCGCTTCACGAATGAGTTTTTGCAGCAGATCATCACATAATTCTTGAATCTCAGGCTTGATCGCGGGGAAATCACTTTTCCGAATGGAATACTCATGAAAATGATCCACATAGCGCGGATCAAACCGCACGTTGAGGAAATCAAACACCTTTTGGCCGATACTGGCCGAATCCCGCACTAAATCTTCATACTGAATGAGCAAGACATGATCGCGCCGCTCGAATAATTTCAAAGTGAAAAACCACTGGTTCCGCACATACCACTTCAAAATCCCGGCCTCATGATCCGAAATACCCGCCAGGAAAAAATGATTGATCAACGCCCTGGTATCAGGATCAACATTTTCACAAAACCAATGCGTACAGTTATCGACCATGGCTAGCCGTTCAATATGGTGATATTGCCCACGCCCCCATTTGTTGATTGCGGAGTTAGCTACATCGGTATAGTGGCGAAAAATCCAGATGGCTTTGCCTCCCGCATGGCTATCCAGCAGTTCAGCCGCATGTTGCACATCGCAGATCGGTTTGAAGGCGACCCACTCGCAATGCGCCCGATTGATCAGTTGTTGGCGGGCGGCGGCATCCCGAATCCGGTAGTTATCAAACGCGACAGGATTGTGCTCATTGTATGTCAAAACAGACAAACTCTCATCCAGCATATCAAACAGCGAATTCGTCCCTGACCGTTGCACGCCCAATATAAAAAGCGGGGAGGCTGTTGCATTCGGAAAGAGAAAGAACTGACGGAATAATTTGAGTCTGCGTTCTGAAAACCGTTGCGTCCGCTGCCTGAACTCATCCAGCGACTCACGGGTTGTGGGCAGCGATATGTGTTTTGGGACCAGATGCATTTTCTTCCTCAACTGTTCGCGTGCTTGACTTATTGAAATAGTCAAAATAGGAGGCCACCCCCACGCATAACCAGATCAATTTCTCATAATGATCATGCTTCGTAATACCACCCGATAATAAAACAATAAAGACGATCAGCCAGATCGTTGCCAGTTCCCGCATTTCCCGATTAGCGCTGCGGCTTGCCCGGAAAAGCGCAAGGAGCGCTGATAGCAGAATCGAGACAAAAAAGAATAGGCCCACCATACCTGTTTCAGCCAAGATTTGTAAATACATATTGTGCGCGCCGAGTGCATAATATTGTTCCTTCAGTTCAATCACGGCATACGATTCTAGCTCCACCTTAAATTGCCCAATGCCAACACCCGCGACAGGATTATCAGCCCACATATTCAAAGCACTTCGCCATAACTCGGAGCGCAGTTTTACCGTATCGGTGTTGTCTTCGATACTTGAACTAATCGTGCTAAGATGCTCGATCCAGGTGTCCGGCAAGAATAAAAACGCACTGGCTGTAATGAGCAGCAGGATGCCTAACCCAAATCGTGACGATTGCGATCCCTTTGAACTGGTCAAAATAAACAATGCAACCGCGACCAGTAACAAGAGAAATCCAGTCCGTGAAGCAGTGCTTGCCAGACCCAAAACGACAACCCCAATGGCGAGTAGCAGAATTAACCGCACAAGAAAGTTGGGAGCCTTAGTATACATGTAATACAAAAACACGAAACCCACCGTAAGATACCGCGCAGCAGCATTCGACCCCCCGGCTGTTCCCGAAGCCCGAAATGCCTGCAAATCATCCGCCCCAGCCAGCATTTCCAAGATGGCGAAAAGCGCGGTGATCAGAACAAACAAGGCGTATATGCCTATAAAGACCCGTTGTTTGAAAGCCGAATCCAGCACATTATTGGCTAGAAAAAGCAATAAAAGAAGCTGGGCAAACGTTACGAGCCAGACGCGATCATTATTGCCGGGGGCGGTAGCGGCTGTCGGATTGGACGCCATCATCCAAAAGACAAATAAAAACATCAAATTAAATTCCCGACCAAGCCGCATTGAGGGCATGGATGTTCGATTCAGAATATAGGCCGCCAGGTAAGAACCGAAAGTGATGCCGCCCATTAATTGCGTAGCGGATGTCACGAAAGGCAGCGCCGGCATAACATCAATGATCAGCAGGCTGGCGGTTGAGATAATGAGGCCCCAATACGGGTAGATGAGGATCAGGATGGCTAATCCCCCCCCAAAAACACCCATTGAAATCAATTCCCCATAATACCAATCCGAATTCATTGTCAAACCGATAATGACGGCCAGGGGAATGGCGGCTAAGATGAGCAATTGACTGTACAGTTTTTGTCGAAATAGGCCACTAACCATCGGACCCGACCCCATAAAATAGAAAACCGATCTGATACGTACTACTTTAACCCTGTGTGCCCGATAGCGCGAGATTCAAAGTCAATCGTACAATCATAATTGAACTGTGTTAAATCGTTATGCCGTGTCATAAATATCTTTCAACCCTAACAAACTCCCATACATATACGCGAATCCACTGCGCAGCTTCCCGCGCAAAAAAAGCGCTGTACTGACAAGCATGATGTCGAGAAAATTAGCATAAAAAAACCACAACACATCGCGTAACGCACGATTGGGCACAACTCTTTGGTGAATAAAATACCGGTTGAAAATCTTCATCCGGGCTTGCTGCACCAGATCAGGGCGACCACTGGCTTCCTGAAGATGCTCGCATTGGGCCATGGGGCAAATCAAAAGTTCGCCATAGCTGGCCGCCAAGCGCGAAAATAACGTGTCTTCGGATTGGGCATAGCCATAAAAACTCTCTTCAAAACGAATCTCGCGCGCGATTGCCCCCCGCCACGCCATACATGCCCCAGAGAGCCGGTCAACCGCCACCAAGGGGCTATCAGGGGTTAACAAGCGCAACGGGACCGTAATCCCACTGCGGCAATACGCGCCGGGGGTGAGACTGCTCAACCCGCCTAACAGCCGCATCATTCGCAACCGGAAACCGGGGTGTCGTGGCTCGTTTTCAAAAAAACCGCCGACGCCCACCGCTTC
>JAFGJA010000314.1 GCA_016929355.1 Anaerolineae bacterium
CGTCAGCACATGGCGGCTGGTGTAACCTACCGCTTTCATGACCCCGATTTCCCGGCGGCGCTCAATCATGGCTAGCCCCACCGCATTGGCGATCAAGATCGCTCCGGCAACGAGAGCAAAGCCCGCTATCGTGATCACGAAGGCCAACAAGCTAAACAAAATGCCCTGCACCACCGCGCGAATGTCGCCCGCGCTGATCACCATCGCCGCCGGGATCGCTGTACCTAAATGCTCCGTTGCCGCGTCAATCTGAGAAACTTGTATCTCGCCTTCGTAGATCACAGTGGCTTGTGGCGTACTCAGCGCAGCGGCCATGTCATGACTGATAATCGCGCTCGGTTGGATGTCGCCGTTCATGTAAGCATCGTCAACCAGATCATAGAAGCCCGCCAGCGTGAGGATTTGCTCTATCCCGGTGGAACCCTGCAAACGCAGCGCCATGCCCGGCTGCAATCCTTGATAGGCGGATCGCAGGGCTTGCGGCAGATAGACCCCATCGGCAGCGCTGCCCCAGGCGTCACCCGTGAGATCGAGTCCCCAGGCGGGGAGATCGTACCGCCGCCCATCCAGCCAGGCGAGTTGGAGCGGCTGCCATGACTCATCGATCAACACCTCTAACGCGCTCAGTTCGGCGGGATAATGTACGTGCATGGCCTTTACCCCATCAAGACGATTCAGCGCCGCCTGGATCGCCGCATCCTGATCGCGCTGTCCAAACAAGATCAGATTCGGCCCATCCAGCGATCCGAGTCGATCATCAAATTCCGTTTTCGCCGCGCTGATCGTTGCCACTGCAAAGCCAATCGCCACCACGCCCACGAACAACGCAATCAACGCAAACACGAGGCGTAACTGCTGGCGTTTGAGGTTATTCCGTGCCAGAGTGAGCAAGTGTATGCGCGGCAAAGGAAGCCGAGTCACCAACCACAACGCGCCGCCCATGATCAGACCTAACGCCAGGAACCCCGCCAGCGCGAACGCGATCACGCCCAGGCCTTGCCCCACCGACCCCATAATGAACGTGCTCACGATGCTGAACGGCAGCGCCAACACTGCGTAGACGCCCATCGCGGCTGTCCAACGCCGCCACGCCCGCGCCGCCGAAAACTGCCGCAGCAAGATCGCCGGACGAACCGCGCTGGCCCGCAAGATCGCGTAAAAGCCGAAGATGACCGTTGTGGCGATGCCCGCCAGCGCCCCACTGATCAAGACGCTGGCATCTACCTGCCACGTCAGCAGGAAAATCCCTGTGCCCTCCATCCCGCGCATGAGAGGCCGCGCGAGCAGCAGCGCCACAATCATACCGAGCAAACTCCCTGCGATCCCGACCAATACGGTTTCCAGACCAAACAGCGCCAGCAAATGACGCTGCCGGTAGCCAAGCGTTTTGAGGACCGCAATTTCCGTCGTGCGGCGGGCCAGCATCACTTGCATGGTGTTGGCTACGCCAATACCGCCCACGACCAACGCCAACATGCCCGCACCTTTCAACCCGAAGTTGAATATATCGCGGATTTTTTGCTGCGACTGGCTGAATTTATGGGCAACCATAACGTGCCACCCATCCCATTCGAGTTCATCCGCCAGCGCGTCAATAGCGCCCGCACCGGGCACGGTCAACACTGCGCCGGTCAAGACCTGGCTGTTATTGGCGATGAGCTGCGCCGTTTCCAGGCTGTAGATCACGCTTTTCGCCAGATGATCGGGCATCATCTCAATGACACCGCCCACCGTCATCGGGCGCGGCGCACCGCTCAAGCCATCGGTCACTAATACGCTGTCGCCCACCGCCAAATCCAGATCAGCCGCCATGTCGCGCGTCACGGCAATGTGGCCCGGTGTGCTGATCGCAGCCGCAAGATCGGCCCCATCCGGTTCGCGCATTTTTACCTCACCGATCAGAGGAAAAACTGCCGGATCAACGCCCTGCGCGTACATCACAAACGCGGTTTTTGTCCCATTTTCCGGCTTGATCAACATCGTAAACGTGCGTGCGATCAACGTGTAATCGTCAATGCGCCCGTCAGCTTTCAGGGAATCGAGTTGGACGAGATCGTCTGGCGACAAATAGCGGTCAAGTTGGTAATCAATGGTGATGTCACCGCCGCGAATCACGCGCGGATCACCGAGCAAGGCATCTGTGATCATGGCCGAAAGCAGTTGCATCGTGACCAACGCCATGACGCCAAACGCCACCGAGATAATTACCAAAACGGTACGCTGGCCGCCCCGCCGCAGCGCGCGCAAGGTGTAGTGGAGATAGAAATTCATAGCGCTAGACTCCTTCCGCCAACCGGATCGGTTCTAACCGTGTTTCGTGGTATTCCTGATGCCCATTTCCCGGCGTGGCTAACCGGCCATCGATCAGCGTTAACACCGTGTCCGCGCGCGCGGCGACCAGTGGATCGTGGGTGGCAACTACCAGCGTAATCCCCAATTCGGCGCGAAGCTGCGCAAACAGATCGAGGACTTGCGCGCCAATCTGCGAGTCGAGATTCCCCGTCGGTTCATCGGCCAGGACCAGCGCCGGATTCGTGACCAGGGCGCGCGCAATAGCCACGCGCTGCTGCTGCCCGCCGGAAAGTTGGTGCGGGCGGTGGTGCAAACGATCACTCAAACCCACGCGATCCAGCATCTCACGCGCGCGCTGCCGGATGTGCCGCCGGTCACGGCTGACGTAAAGCGGCACTTCGACATTTTCCAGCGCGGTTAAGGTCGGGATGAGGTTAAACGACTGGAACACGATCCCGATGGCCTCATTGCGGAACCGGGCCAGCGTCGTTTCGTTCATCGTGGTGATGTCCGTCCCGGCGATCACCAGCGTGCCCTCATTGACAGTATCGATCCCGGCGAGGATGCCGAGCAAGGTCGATTTGCCTGACCCGGATGGCCCGGTCAGCGCGACCCAACTGCTGCGCGGAATCGTGAACGAAACCCCGCGCAAAATATCGATCCGTTCGCCCGCTAGCGGGAGCCAGCGCACGAGATTGGTTGCTTCAACTGCGTTTGGCATCGTTAATCACACCTCCGTGAATGTATGTTTTCATGGTACAGGTGTGATGTCGCGCCATTATCGCGAAAATGTCGCAACTTTGTCGCAGAAATTCGCATGTAGGGGCCGACCAGTGTGTCGGTCCAGGGCTAACACATAACGAATCGCAGGTTCGCGTTCGCCCCTACATGATCATGCAGAATCCATTTGTTTTTTGCATACGATCAAGCGCGGGGAAGACAGATCGAAAAGGTGCTGCCAAGGCCGACGGTGCTGCTCACATCAACTGTGCCGCCCATTGCCTCGGTCAAATCCTTGACCAGCGCCAAGCCCAACCCCGCGCCGCTTTGATCGTGGCGCTGTCCGGCGCGGTAAAACCGATCCCAGATGTGCGGTAGATGTGCGGGAGCAATCCCTTCGCCGGTATCTTTGACCTGCAAACTGACGTGATCATCCGTCGCCACCGCGCTGACCGCCACAATCCCGCCGGGAGGCGTGTGTCGCACTGCATTACGCAGCAGGTTATGCAAAATTTGCTCAACGCGCATCGCGTCCACCTGGGCAGGGGGAAGATTATCGGGGAGATCAACCACCAATTCCACCTTATACGTTTGCCACAGAACCGGCGCAGCCGCCGCCGTAATGCGCCGGATCACGTCGGGGAGATCGGTGGGCTGGCAGGTGATCGCCAGTTCGCCCACTTCCACGCGCGACAGCGTAAACAGGTCATCGATCAACCGTTGCAAGCGCAGCGTTTCGGCTTCCATCACGGCTACATCCTGCACCAGTTCGGCGGGCAATTGCTCGCGCCAACGGTACTGCATCGATTCGAGATGGCCGCGCAGAATCGCTACCGGGGTGCGGAGTTCGTGCGATACGCTGGCGACCAGTTCGCGCCGGTTATGCAGCAGTTTCGCCACATTATCGCGCTCGGTTTGCACATCCCGCATAGCGGAGTCCAGCGCGTGCGCCATCACGTTAAAATCCGTTTGCAGCGCGGCGACTTCATCTTCGCCCTGGACAGTGACCTGAGTCGTGTAATCCCCCTGGCGCAGACTGGCGGTTGCTTCGGTGAGCTGGCGTAAACGGCGGGTGGTGCGCCGCGCGGCAAAATACGACAAGGCCAGCGACGGCGGCAGCGCCACGACAACCAACACCATCGTCAGAAAACCGATGACGATCAGCAACGGAACCAGAAAGCCAACACTCACCAAAAAAATGATACCCGGAACCGAGGCTTGCGCGTTTTCTTCTGAGACGATCACCGCGTTGTTGATGGTGGTAATCGTCGCCAGCAGAAACAAACCCAGGATCACCAACATCATGTGCGAGTGAGTCAATGACCATAACAAGTGCTGCCGCCGCAAGCGCGCCCAAAATTGCCAGACATGTATCCCACCGCGCATGACGACAAAAGCAATCACGCCAGATATAAACACAATCGTGGGCACAGGCGGCCAGGTGAGTGTATCACTGGTCCTGGGCCATGACTCACCGTGAATGATCACCAGTTCAAACGCCCGCAGGATGACGCCACTAACCGCCATCAAACCAGCCTGACCAGAGCGTTGGTACATGCCGGATAGCAGCGTTGCCCCACTTAACCAGATCAGCCCACCCAACCCCAGCGCGATCACAAACCCTATGCCGATTTCAAACAGCACCCGTCGCCGCCAGGAAGCGCGGCTGCGACGCAACCGAATTCCATACCATGACACCGTGCTCAACAGGGCAATGAACAGGCCGTTTTGCTGTTCACCGGGACTGCTGTCATGCCGCATCAGCCAGGTGAAAGCCAGCAGCCCGAAGCCTAATCCGCCCGCTTCCAGAGCGGCGCGGGTGGGGGTTGATACCAGGAACTGAAACGAAACCGGGGGGATCAGTCGGCGCGCCATCGGTAGCCCACACCCCATACCGTTTCTAACGCTTCGCCCAGATCGCCTAGCTTTTTGCGCAGCCGCAGCACCGCGTTATCCACCGAACGATCCCCACTGACGTAGGCTTCGCGCCATACCGCATCGAGTAAATAGGCCCGGCTAAACGCGCGCCCCGGATTCCGCAGCAGCAAATATAACAGCGCGAATTCCGTCGGACTCAGATCGAGGGATACATCGTCAATGGTGGCGCGGTGAGCGTCCGGGTCCAGGGTTAGATTCGCATGAGTGAGAAGCGCGGCCTGGGGACTACGATCCGCTTGCAAGGTTTGCTCAATCAACTCAACCCGCCGCAGCATGGCATGAATCCGCGCGAGGAGTTCGCGCATACTGAACGGCTTGGTCAGATAATCGTCCGCGCCCACTTCCAGACCCACGACCCGGTCAATTTCTTCGCTGCGCGCGGTGAGCATCAAGACCGGCGTCGCGGCAGATTGGCGAATCTGGCGCAGCACATCCAGGCCATCTCGCTTGGGCAGCATCCAATCCAGAAGGACCAAATCCGGCGATTGGGCAGCATGTAACTCTAACGCAGCCTCGCCATCTGCCGCGTGAAACGTGGTATAGCCAGCTTCCGCCAGATCGCGCAAAATGATCTGGGCAAGATGCATTTCATCTTCTACCAACAAAATCGTCGCCATTGGCCCCTGATTTCTCTCATGCCGCCCACGGCAATATTTTAACTTTTCGCTTGCTAAGTATATCATTGCGGACATTAACTATTCAATCGCAGCCCATACAGCAGGCTTTCATGACCAATACGTCCAACTATCGTTGGTATATCTTAGCCCTCGCCGCCCTGACCATGTCGTTGACCGTAGCCGTACCGGGCATGTGCCTATCGGTCTTATTTGACGAAATCTCTAACGACCTCGATCTGAGCCGGACACAGATCGGCCTCATCTGGGGCATCAGCGCCTTACCCGGCGTGTTGATCGCACTGATTGGCGGTTCGCTTGGGGATCGGTTTGGCCCCAAACGTATTTTGATGCTGGCGTGTTTGTTATCCGGCGCGGCAGGCGCATTGCGCGGCACATCGGTGAATTTCATCACCCTGATTGCAACTGTATTTATCTTTGGGCTACTAGCGGCGACAGTGCCCATGAATGCGATGAAAACCTGCGGCATCTGGTTCCCGCGCCAGCAGTTGGGACTCGCCAACGGCGTGCTCTCAATGGGGATGGCGCTGGGTTTTATGACTAGTTCGATGATCAGCGCCACAGTGCTTTCGCCCTGGTTGGGCAGTTGGCGTTATGTGCTGGTCTTCTACGGGGGGCTGGCGATGCTGTTAAGTATTCCCTGGCTGTTCACCCGCCCCGCACCGGTTGATCACGCCGCCCTGACCACCCAGCGTCTATCGCTGCGCGCGATGCTCACCCATGTCGCCCGCATCAAACGCATGTGGTTATTAGGCTGGGCGATCCTGGGGATTGGCGGGTGTATTCAGGCCACCTTGGGCTATCTGCCGCTCTATTTACGGGATATTGGCTGGGTTGAAGCGCGCGCCGACAGCGTAGCCGCGAGTTTTCATCTGGCGAGCATGTTTCTGGTGATCCCCCTGGCTCTCTGGTCGGATCGAATGGGATCGCGCCGCAAGGTCTTGCTCCCCGCCGCGCTGATGATCATCACCGGGATCGGGTTGCTCTCGGTAGTCGATGGGCTGCTGGTGTGGGGAGCCGTGATCACCGCCGGGATGGTGCGCGATGGCTTCATGGCGGTGTTCTTCACCATGACGATTGAGACCGACGGCATCGGGCCAATGTATGCAGGAACCGCTACCGGGTTTGTAACGATCTTCTCCGGGATCGGCAGCTTGATCGCGCCGCCGATTGGAAACACACTTGCCACAATTACGCCGAGCTTGCCGTTTGTTTTCTGGGCAGGCATGGCCGCGCTGGGGATATTAGGCATTTACGCAGCGAAAGAATCCCCGGCGGCGGTTTCCGTCACCGGGGCGGCGAGATAAGGGGGCAATTTACGAAGCGCCGTGCCTGTCAAGTTAAGCAATTTTGTACTTTCACTGTTTGGCCTCACCCCCTAATATCTCCGCGTATGCTGCGTATACGATCTCCCGCCAAGCCGGAGAGGGGGACTTGACCGCGTACCTGACTCCCCCTCTCCATTCGCAATGGAGAGGGGGCCGGGGGGTAAGGCCGTTTTGTGAGGCAATTCACGAAGCGTCCCCAGGTTGCAGATCGTTAGAAGTAGCTGCTAATCAGCTCCAACAGTTCTAGAATATTCGACGGATCGCCCGACTGCACTTTAGTTGAAGCCGAGCGCGCAATCGAATTCAAGACCTGAATATCCGCATCCTGCCCGTAAGCCACCGGGATCACGATCACCGGGTTTAAGTCGCTGCGCCGGGACTCGATAACCTGTTTCGCATCCCGAATCTGGGCGGCGCTGGCGGTATCTGCGCCATCACTCAGCAAAATAATCGCGCGGATACGGTTCTCCTCGCGATCATCGAACATATCCACCGACTCGATGATCGCGTCATATAACGCGGTATTTTCATCAGCAACCAGCGAACGGATCGTTTCCTGCAACGCACCCTTATTCGCTTCCAGATTGCCGAGCGGGACTTCGACCACGACTTCGGTATTAAACGTGATCAAACCGACCCGGTTCTGCAATTCGGTATTATCCAAAAAGAGCAGCGCGGCTTCTTTGGCCTGCGCCAATTTTTCGCCTTCCATCGAACCGGACACATCAAAGACCAGCCAAATATCCGCCTGTTTCTTGACGTAACTCCAGTTCTCCTGAATCGCGGCGATCACGGCGGGATCGGGCGCGTACAACACATTAGTCGGCTGATCTTTATCGACGCCGAGTTCCGGCACAAAAGGATAACCCACTTCCACTTTGGGGATCACGGGGCGGAAACCAGCCGCCATGACTTGTTCCTGTACCGCCGGCGTCCGCACATAATCCGTGAAGACGCGCGCCGCGTCCGCTTGTTCGTCCGTAACCCAATCGGCCTGCACGATGCCAAAGGGATGTTCGTGCCAGAATGTGCCCTCGGCAGGATACAGTGCAACTAAGCGTTCCGGCGGTTGGTAGGCCGTTTTGCCCTGGTTGATGTAGATCAGGTCATTTTCTTCCAGCGCGACAAAATCCAGATATTCCGGCCCTTGCGCGATGTATTCCTTAAACTCAGTCGTGCGCCGCGAGTAGTGGCGGATTAGACTTTCGATGTCGCGCACACCTTGCTGCACAACCGGATCGTTGACCATATCCATCGTCAGCCGCCGCCCGGAAAGATCGGCATTGTAGAGCGCGCTGGCGTAATACTCACCGATCAACGTCGAGAGCGCCGTGGAACTGACATAGGGATCGGTGTGCCCATAATAAACCGTCCGCCGCCCATCCGTGATGCCGTAATCCTCCCAGCCGTTCGGACTCTC
>JAFGJA010000315.1 GCA_016929355.1 Anaerolineae bacterium
AAATTGTAGAAAATATCATGAGCGCCAATGACGATTTAGCGGCGCAACTTCACCGGCAGTTTAATGATGCGGGCGTTCTGGCGCTGAATATCATGGCCTCACCCGGCGGCGGCAAAACAAGCGTCATCCTGCGTACCGTTAAAGCGCTGCAAGACGACGTGCGGATCGGTGTCATGGATGGCGACATTGTGGAGATCGATCTGGAAGAACTGAAAACAATGGGCATCCCCGTCGCGCTGGTCAACACGGGCGGCAACTGCCACCTTGACGCGAATATGGTGCATGGCGCGCTGCCGAATATGGACTTAGACGCGCTCGATCTGCTGATCATCGAAAACGTGGGCAACCTGATCTGCCCGATGGGATTTGATCTGGGGGTGCATCTGAAAGTCGTGATCGCCAGCGTGCCAGAGGGCCACGACAAGCCCTATAAATATCCGGGCATGTTCCGGGGCGCGGATGTCCTGCTACTGAACAAGATGGATTTGCAGGAATACATGGAATTTGATGTGGACTATTTCCGGCATGGCGTCGAAGTCCTGAATCCCGGCGTGGCCTTTTTCCCGGTATCGTGCCGGACAGGGGAAGGTTTCGAAGCGTGGCTCGCGTGGCTGCGGGAAAAAATCACCGCGCAGAACAGCACGCGATAACCTCACCCCCTGAGCAACCTTTGGTTGCCCCCCTCGCCACGCATGGCGAGGGAGAATCAGGCGATAGAAATCAGTTGGATTTTGTAGGGGCGAGGCGTTGCCTCGCCCAAAATCACAAAAGGCTTAGTTGGAGAACAGTGTGAGCGAGACGTCCGCGCGGCGGATTCATGTAACCGGCGTGGTGCAAGGGGTGGGTTTCCGTCCCTTTATCTACACCCTCGCCATTGAACATAACCTGACCGGTTGGGTGCGCAACACCTCGGCGGGCGTGGATATTGAGATCGAAGGACCATCTGCGCAGCTTGACGCCTTCACCCACGCGATCACGGAAAAAGCGCCACCACTCGCGCGGATCGAAAGCGTGAAATCAGAGGAAATCGGGTTAACGGGCGAATATAACCGCTTCGAAATCCGGCATAGTCACGGGGTTGAGGGCGCATACCAACCCATTTCGCCGGATGTTGCCATCTGCGACGACTGCCTGAAAGAAATCCTTGACCCAACGGATCGCCGCCACCGTTACGCCTTCACCAATTGCACCAACTGCGGTCCGCGCTTCACGATCATTCAAGACATCCCCTATGATCGGCCCAAAACCACGATGGCCGAATTTAAAATGTGCCCGGAATGTCAGGCGGAATACGATAACCCGCTCAACCGGCGCTTCCACGCGCAGCCTAACGCCTGTCCGGTCTGTGGGCCGCGCCTGGAACTCCTACCAAGCCCTGATCACGCAGTTCCCGGCGAATGGGACGATCTCCCCTGGGACGAGATCGACGCGGCGCGAGAACTTCTCAAAGAAGGGCACATTCTGGCGATCAAAGGGCTGGGCGGCTTTCATCTGGCGTGTGACGCGACGAATCCCGACGCGGTGCGGCGGTTGCGCGAACGTAAAGGCCGCGCGGCCAAACCCTTCGCGCTGATGATGCCCAATCTCGAAATGGTGATGCAATACTGCGCGGTGAGTTTTGCGGCGGCGGAGGCGCTCGCCGTCCGCGAAAGACCAATTGTATTGCTACCACTGCGCCCCCATCCCGCGCTCAACACCGAACATCTCCCGCCCCTCGCGAACGACATCGCGCCCGGTCTGCGCGAACTCGGCGTCATGCTGCCCTATACCCCCCTGCACCATCTGTTATTGCAGCCGGAAAAGGGCTTCCCGCCCGCGCTGGTCATGACGAGCGGCAATTACAGCGAGGAACCTATCGCCACCGGCAACGCCGACGCTATTGAGCGTTTGGGGCCGATGGTCGATGCGTTTTTGGTGCATGACCGCGACATTTACATTCGCAACGACGACTCGGTCATCCGCCCCCTGCGAGGAGGGACGCAACACAGTATTATGCCTCTGCGCCGTTCGCGTGGTTATGCGCCCTACCCCGTTGCGCTGCCCTTCGCAGCGCCGCCGATGCTGGCCTGCGGTGCGGAAATGAAAAATACCTTCTGCATCACCCGCGATAAGCACGCCTTCATGAGCCAACATATCGGCGATCTGGCGAATTATGACGCGCTCCAATCCTACGAACACAGCATCAGGCACATGGAGCATTTATTCCGCGTACAGCCGGAAGTCGTCGTCCATGACGCGCACCCTGATTATATGGCGAGCAAATACGCTGTGCAGCGCGCCGAAAAAGACCACTTAACGCGCGTAGCGGTGCAGCACCATCATGCACACTTGGCGAGCTGCATCGCTGAAAATCAACTTCCACCAGATGAACCCGTGATCGGCGTCATCTTTGATGGGACGGGCTTAGGCCCAGATAACGCCATCTGGGGCGGCGAATTTTTGATCGGCAGTTATACGTGGTATCGGCGCTTCGCCCACCTGAAATACATCCCGCTACCCGGCGGTGATGCGGCCACACAGCGCCCTTATCGCACCGCCCTCGCGCACCTGTGGCAAGCCGGGATCGCGTGGGATGACGATCTACCACCGATCAAACACGCCGATTCGCAGGAGCGCACGATCATTCGCCAGCAGATCGAGCGGAAAATCAATGCGCCGCTCACCTCAAGTATGGGGCGATTATTTGACGCGACAGCCGCACTAGCCGGAGTTTTGCAAGTCGTGACGTATGAGGCGCAGGGCGCGATTCAGTTGGAAGCTCAGGTTGACGAATCCGAATCTGGCAGTTACATCTTCGATCTACTGGAACCGAATAATCCGCAAACGCCCTGGCTGATCGATCCTGCGCCGGTTTTGCGCAGCGTGCGCGATGATCTGCGCGGCGGCGTTGCTGTGCCCGTGATCGCGGCCCGCTTCCACAACAGCGTAGCGGATATGATCCGCGATATGTGTATAATCACCCGCCGAACCACCGGCATCAAAGCGGCAGTCTTGAGCGGCGGCGTATTTCAGAACGCAACCTTGTACCAGAAAACAATTCCGCGCCTGGAAGAAATTGGTATGACCGTCTATACGCATCACCTTGTCCCGCCGAACGATGGCGGACTCGCGCTCGGACAGGCTGCGATTGCCGCCTATCAAGTCCTGCATAGTGACGAAAACTGAACATAGCGCAGTACATAAATATCCTGTTTTGGTTTTTCTCTGTGATCTTTGTGTCTCAGTGGTGAATCAGATTTTTGTTCTTAGGAGAAAACAACCATGTGTCTTGGCATCCCTGGCAAAATCATCGAAATCTACGAAGCCAACGGCCTGAAAATGGGCAAGATCGACTTTGGCGGCGTGATCAAAGAATCGTGTCTGGCCTATGTGCCGGAAGCGCAAGTCGGTGATTACACGATTGTGCATGTCGGCTTCGCGCTGAACATCATCGACGAGGAGGAAGCGCACAAAACGCTCGAATTGCTGAGCGAGATCGGCGCAATTGAGGAGGAATTGGGCGAAAGTCAAGCACCAGAGTAAAAAGGAACACATCATGAAATACATCACCGAATACCGCGACGCGGCGCGCGTGCGTGACGTGTTGGACGAAATTCACCGCATCACGACCCGCCCCTGGCGCTTGATGGAAGTCTGCGGCGGGCAGACGCACTCGATCATCCGGCACGGGATCGATCAGCTTTTGCCGGACAACGTGACCATGATTCACGGTCCCGGCTGCCCGGTCTGTGTGACGCCGCTCGAACTAATCGATCAAGCGATCAGCATTACCAGTCTACCCAATACGATCATGGTGTCGTTTGGCGATATGCTGCGCGTGCCCGGATCGCAGCAAGACTTGTTTCAAATCAAAGCCCAAGGCGGCGACGTGCGCGTCGTGTATTCGCCGCTCGAATGTATCAAGATCGCGCAGGATAATCCCAACAAAGAAGTCGTATTTTTCGGCGTAGGCTTCGAAACCACCGCCCCCGCCAATGCGATGGCCGTGCATCAGGCCAAACAACTAGGCATCCCCAATTTTTCAATGCTGGTATCGCATGTGCGTGTGCCCCCGGTTTTGGATGCGCTGATGAGCGCGGCGGATGTTGAAGTCCAGGGCTTTTTGCTGGCGGGCCATGTCTGCGCCGTGATGGGCTACTGGGAATATCCGCCCCTGATCGCCCAATATCACGTGCCGATGGTCGTCACGGGCTTCGAACCGTTAGACGTGGTGCGCGGCATCCATCTGGCGATCAAACAGCTTGAAGAGGGTCGCGCCGAAGTTGAAAATGCTTACGCGCGCGCCGTAGTCGAAGCGGGCAACAAACCCGCGCAGGACATTATCAGCACCGTGTTTGAGGAAACAGATCGCAATTGGCGCGGGATCGGCAACATTCCCAATAGTGGGTGGCGGCTGCGCGCGGCGTATCACCCGTATGATGCGGCGCGAAAATTCTCCGTTGATCATATTCAAGTCGAGGAATCAGCGCTGTGCCATGCCGGGGATGTGCTGAAAGGGATCATCAAACCGAATCAATGCCCCGCCTTTGGCAAGGAATGCACGCCACGCAAGCCGCTCGGCGCGCCGATGGTGTCATCCGAGGGTGCGTG